>CAZVAV010000288.1:1147-3282 GCA_964625135.1 uncultured Oscillospiraceae bacterium
GAGATCCATCGGTTTTTTAAGCTGAAAAGGCTCCATCAGGTTCATCGTGCGGAACACAACCTGATTGCGGATTTTTTCGCAGACCTGATAGCTGTTTTCGGAGGCCTTTACAAAATACTTACGCATCCAAAGAGGAGGGATATCCTTCAGGTTCTCCTCGGGATAAATTCCGGCTTTTGCCTGCGCCAGAACATTCATTGAGATATCGGTGGCAAGGATGGTCGTATCCCACAGGGATTTTTGCGTGCCAAAGAACTCATCGATGACCATTGCCATCGTGTAGGCTTCCTGGCCGGCCGAGCATCCGGCGCTCCAGATTCTTAAATCGTGATTTTTTCTGGTTCTTGCCAGATACGGCAGGGCGACGGAACGTAAAAAATCATAATGCTCCGGCTCACGCATGAAATAGGAATAATTGGTGGTGAGCTTATTGAGCAGGGTGGTGCACTCTTTCCCGGAGGAATCCTTGAACAGAGCATCGATATACTGCCCGAAGCTGGTAAAGCCCCGTTCGCGCAGCATGTTTGTCATCCGGCCTTCGATCAGAACCCTCTTTTTTTCCAAATCCACGCCGTATTTTTGCTTTACGAATGTAACAAGAGTCCGAAATTCCTGATCCGTAATCTTGAGCAGCCCGGATTCAGGTTGACTGGAAATCGCCATATCCTGCGTTCTCCTTTTAATACATGCCGCTGGCATTAAGGTCGCTGTGGAAAAACTTGTTACAGTCAATAATCAGGATCACCCGTTTTCCAACTTCAGCAATGCCCAGCAAATATTGATTGGTAATGTTTGAGCCAAACTCGGGAGGAGCAGCCGTGCGATCGGGGCTGATGGTGGCAACCTCCGATACGCTGTCGACGATCAGGCCGACCTGCATTTCGTTGATAATCACAACAATGATGCAGGTTTTCTCGTCATATTCCATCTCCTGCAGCTTGAATTTCAGCCGCACATCGATGACCGGGACGATTTTTCCACGAAGGTTGATGACGCCCTTAATATAGTAAGGAACATTGGGAATATGGGTGAACGGCTGAACCTTGATGATTTCCAGCACGTGAGAAAGCTCAATGCCATAAACCGATTCACCGACATAGAAGGTTAAAAAGCGTCAGTACAGATCATCCGCATGGATCTCTGATAAATCTTCTGACATATTGACTTCCTACCTTTCAAAATAATGAAGCAGGTTGTTTGCATCCAAAATCAAGCTGATGCTGCCGTCGCCAAGAATGGTGCATCCGGCACGACCGCAATTTTTAATGTTGTATTTATTCAAAAAATGCGGGAACGGCTTAACGACAACCTGCTGCTCGCCGATAAGCTGATCGGCGAAGATACAGCCTTCCTTATCGCCGTATTCGATATGAATGACGATCCCCTCCATCAGGTCGGAGATTGCGGTATCGATGCCAAACAGCCGGTGCAGCCGGATAATCGGGTAACAATTTCCGCGCAGCATAATCATCTCCGAGCCGTCGGTGTTATGGATGATCTGTGACGCCTCTGCAATGCGGAAGGACTGCTTGATCGAGGTGATCGGCAGAGTAAAGACGGTATCGCCGACCGAAATTTCCATTCCGTCCACGATGGCAAGGGTCAACGGAATCTTAATGGTGAAGGTGGTTCCGACATGTAGCTTGCTGTCGATCGAGATGCTGCCGCCGACCTTTTCGATGTTTTTACGAACCACGTCCATCCCGACGCCACGCCCGGAAAATTCGGTTACTTCCTTGTTGGTCGAGAAGCCCGGAAGCATGATGAAGCCGTAAATCTCTTTTTCGGTATATTCGGTTTCCGCCTTGTTCAGCAGACCCTTGGCCTTCGCTTTTTCCATCAGAATTCGAGGATCCAAGCCTGCTCCGTCATCCGCGATGGTAATCACGATCTCGCCGCCGATGTTCTGAGCGGCCAGCGTGACCTTTCCGATTTCCGGCTTGCCAAGGGCGAGACGCTCTTCACGCGATTCAATGCCATGATCGACCGAATTGCGAATCATGTGCATAAAGGGGTCACCGAGGACATCGTTGATGGTTTTGTCCACCTCGGTATCCCCGCCGAGCGTTTCAAGCTCAACCTCTTTGTCCAGCTTTTTGCACATATCACGGACAATCCGATTCATCTTCTGGAAG
>CAZVAV010000289.1:0-3258 GCA_964625135.1 uncultured Oscillospiraceae bacterium
CCTCCTTCACGCCGCGCGAGCTGGCGGAGCTGACCGTCGCTTTCTACCGCCGCAATTATATCGAGGGGCTGTTTTTAAGCTCCGCCGTCTGCCGAAGCCCCGACTGGACCTGCGAGCGGATGATTGAAACACTGCGGCTGCTGCGGGAGGAGCATCGCTTTCGCGGCTATATTCATGTCAAGGCGATTCCCGGCGCGTCGGACGAGCTGATCCGGCGGCTCGGCCTTCTGGCTGATCGGATGAGCGTCAACATTGAGCTTCCCTCGCAGGAGGGGCTGACCCGGCTCGCCCCGGACAAAAGCCGGCGTGCGATTCTGCGCCCCATGGCGCTGATTCGCAACGGCGTGGCGCAAAACAGCGAGGAGCTGGTAAAATACCGCCACGCCCAGCCCTTCGCCCCGGCGGGGCAGAGCACGCAGATGATGGTGGGCGCCACCGGGGACACCGATTGGCAGATTTTACGGCTGACACAGGCGCTCTACCAAAAATATCAGCTCAAGCGGGTCTTTTTTTCGGCTTATATCCCGTTGATTTCCGATACGCTGCTACCCGCGCTGGATACCAAACAGCCCTTGCTGCGGGAACACCGGCTGTATCAGGCCGACTGGCTGCTGCGGTTCTACGGCTTTACCGCCGAGGAGCTGCTCGACGAGCAGCATCCAAGCTTCAACCCGCTTCTGGACCCCAAATGTAACTGGGCGCTCAACCATCTGGAGGAATTCCCGGTGGAGATCAATACCGCGCCAATTGAAGTGCTGCTGCGGGTTCCCGGCATTGGGGTGCGAAGCGCCCAGCGGGTCATCCGGGCGCGGCGGGATCGCTCGCTCGATTTCGAGGGTCTGCGGCGGATCGGTATTGTATTAAAACGCGCACAGTATTTTATTACCTGCGGCGGCAGGATGCGCGAAGGGCTGAAGATCAACCAGGAAACGCTGCTGTATGCCCTGGTTTCGCAGCGCTGTGCCAGTGAGCTTCCGGCGCAGCAGCCCATGCAGCTCTCGCTCTTTGATCCGCCGCGCCTGACAGGAGAGGATGTGCTAAAATGCCTGACCGGTCAAATGTGATTTACCGCTGCGACGGCAGCTTTGAGGGGCTGCTTTGCTGCGTATTTGAGAGCTTTGTCCGCCACGAGCTGCCCACCGATGTCCTGACCGGCGACGAGGAGCAGCTCTCGCTCTGCCCGGTGCGCGAGATTTTGACCGATCCCGTGAAGGCGGCGCGGGTACGCGCCTCGATCCCCAACAAGCTGGGGGAAGAGGCTCGACAGATGATCGAGCATGCCTTTCTCCACGGAGAACCGGGGCGGGAGCTGGCCATTCTGGACTTTATGCATGTGGCATACCGCTTTGGGACGCGCGCCGTTTCGATGCTGGATCTGCCGCAGGTTCAGCGGCTCTTTGCGATGGAGCGCGCGGTCACGCACGAGGCGCATATGCTGACTGGCTTTCTGCGCTTTGTCGAAACGGGTGGCACACTGGTTGCGGTGATCTCCCCCCGCCATTTTGTTCTTCCGCTGCTCGCGCCGCATTTCTGCGGGCGTTATTGTGAGGAACGGCTTTTTATCTATGACCAAACTCATGGCGCGGCGCTGCTCTACCGCCCCTATGAGGCGCAAATCTGCGAGATGGAAGCCTTTGAGCCGGCGGCTCCCGACCATTCCGAGCTGGTATTTCAGCGGATGTGGGCCGCCTATTACCGTGCGGTCGCCATTGCGTCCCGCGAAAATCCCCACTGCCGCATGGGTCATATGCCCCGGCGCTACTGGGCCAATCTCCCCGAGATGAACGCGTCCCTGCTGCCGGGGCAATCCCCTTCGCCCACCACACGCATCAATCGCCACCTCCCGCTTCCCCGTCGGTAACGCCAAGCTATATTGTAAACTAAGTCCTCTACCGAGCACGCGGCGGACCTTCACCGCCCGGTTATCGTCCGTGCCGGGCGCACCGAAAAAAGGGCTGCACCAAAACTCTTGTTTTGATACAGCCCCCTGCTTAACGGAAGAATCCACTTCTTGATTTTTACGTACGTTCGTAGAACATCGCAACCGTGTCAGGGCCTGCCTGCGTCGCCATGGTTCCGAACATCTGTGTCACCACATAGCTTAGGTTGGGAATCGCTTCCCGAATCCGTTCAACCAACAGCATCGCCTTTTCCTCACAGTCGGAATGGGAGATAAACAGCTGCGCTCCCTGCTTGGCTTCGGCCTTGAAAAATTCAAACATCTGCTCAATGCCCTTTTTGTACCCACGCGGACTGCCCCAGACCGAGCCCTCTCCTTCCCAAATCCGTACAATGGGCTTGAGATTCAGCTTGGAGGCAATTGTCCCCTTTACCACCGACACCCGTCCCCCACGGATGAGATAATCGACGTTATCCACCAGATAGTAGGTGGCAACCTTATGCCGCAGTCGCTCAAGCTCCGCCAAAATCGCTTCGATGCCCTGCCCCTGCTCGTGCAGCTTCCATGCGGCCTCCGCCTGCAAAACCTCGGCAAGGGAACAGCTTTTCGAGTCAATGATATGCAGTGTGCAGGGACATTCTCCCTTCTCTTCGTCAAACATCTGCTTGGCAAGACATGCGCTGTTGTAGGTTCCGGAGCCCGCAGGCGCCATCGTAAAGCAGATGATATGTTCGTAATGGTGCATCGCTTCCTTAAAATAATCCAGGAACTCGATGGGGCTGGGCTGCGAAGAGGAAACCTTGGCCTTGCCCTCCCGCAGCAGCCGGCAAAACGATTTGCCGTCCAGCTCATAGTAGTCCTTTTTATGCTCGTGATCAATAAAGAGGCTCAGGGGGATGATCGTAATGTCGTATTTCCGGGCGAGCTCGGGCGGAATATCGGAGCCGGTATCGACAAAAAGCTTTAATTTCTTCACAAGTACAATCCTTTCTCGTTGTGCGAGAGAATTTGTTTTCTTAACTGTAACATAAATTACTTTGTCAAATGTGAAGAGATTGTGTCGAATCAGAAGTTTTGAAGCAATTGGCTGCATCTGTCAGGGCAGATACATCGTTTTTATCAAACCGGGCATACTAGCTCCGAGGTGATAACATTGGCCAAAAAAGGCATGAAGCGCCCCGAACGCACCCATACAAAGCCGAAAAACGATCTTCCGCCTGTTCCCGAGCTGCAAGGAGCCGCCAAGCACAGTAAGGAAAAGGCAAAACCAATCACCGAACCTTGAGGTAGCTTGCCATGTCGTATATCAATCCACGTTTGCAGACCCAATTTGAAACATTATCTATCGATATAAAACA
>CAZVAV010000290.1:0-3256 GCA_964625135.1 uncultured Oscillospiraceae bacterium
ATCTGCCCTCAATGAAACATTTGGATGCAGTATTTTGCCCTTTTTGGAATTTTTCACGAAAAAACAGCGAAAATATTGTTGACAAAGGACTTCACCCAATGGTAAAATTGAAAATTGGGTGAGCTACTATGCAAAGGCGACCCCGAGCAGCCGCTTGGGGTCTCTTTGATAGAAACCCAAACCGATTGAGAAAGGAGGAAATTATTTCATGCCAACCTTTAACCAGCTCGTCAGAAAGGGCAGAGAGGTGGTGGAGAAAAAGTCGACCGCCCCCGCGCTCCTCAAGGGATGGAACTCCAAGAAGCGCAAGGCCATCGACCAGAACTCCCCCCAGAAGCGCGGTGTCTGCACTTCGATCAGAACCCAGACCCCGAAGAAGCCGAACTCTGCTCTGAGAAAGGTCGCGAGAGTCAGGCTGTCCAACGGAATCGAAGCTACCGCTTATATTCCCGGTATCGGCCACAATCTCCAGGAGCACTCGGTGGTTCTGATCCGCGGCGGTCGTGTTAAGGATCTCCCGGGCGTTCGTTACCACATTATCCGTGGTACCCTCGATACCCAGGGCGTTGCCAAGCGTATGCAGGCCAGATCCAAGTACGGTGCCAAGAGACCGAAGGCCGGTGCTGCAGCAGCTGCTGCCAAGAAGAAGTAAGAGAAATCAGATCTGCCGCATTATGCGGAAGCTTTTATATAAAAAGCCTCTGCATTGGCGTGTACGGAAGTTTCTTTGCTTTCGAGTACCGATGAATTCATTTTATGAAGGAGGGAAGAGAAGTGCCAAGAAGAGGTAATATTGTCAAGCGCGAAATCCTGTGCGATCCGATGTACGGATCTGCTATGGTCACCCGTCTGATCAACAGCATCATGTATGACGGAAAGAAGGGTGTCGCGCAGAAAATCGTTTATGGCGCGTTTGCCATTGTTCAGGAGAAGACCGGCAAGGAGCCGCTTGAGGCCTTTGAGGAGGCTCTTGAGAACATCATGCCTGTCCTCGAGGTTAAGGCTCGCCGTGTCGGCGGTGCCACCTACCAGGTTCCGATGGAGGTTCGTCCGGCCCGCCGCCAGACCCTTGGTCTGCGCTGGCTGACCAACTACTCCAGAAACCGCAGCGAGAGAACGATGCAGGAGAGACTTGCGGGAGAGATCATGGATGCCCTGAACTCCACCGGCGGCGCCTGCAAGAAGCGTGAAGACACCCACAAGATGGCCGAGGCCAACAAGGCGTTTTCGCATTTCAGATGGTAATTTCGTGGGCGGATATCTCGTCCGCCCTATCCGTATCCAGTATTTTGCCAATAGGAGGACACTATGCCGAGGGATGTATCTCTGGAAATGACCAGAAACATCGGTATCATGGCTCATATCGACGCAGGTAAGACCACGACAACCGAACGAATTCTTTATTACACCGGCATCAACCATAAGATCGGTGAGACCCACGATGGCTCCGCTACCATGGACTGGATGGCGCAGGAGCAGGAGCGCGGGATTACCATTACTTCTGCCGCAACCACCGCTTACTGGGATGGTTCGCAGCATCAGTATGGGAAACACCGCATCAACATCATTGACACCCCCGGACACGTGGACTTCACCGTAGAGGTCGAGCGTTCGCTGCGTGTGCTCGACGGATCTGTCACTGTTTTCTGTGCAAAGGGCGGCGTCGAGCCCCAGTCGGAAACTGTTTGGAGACAAGCGGACAAGTATTGTGTTCCGAGAATGGCGTTCGTCAACAAGATGGATATTCTCGGCGCAAACTTCTACAATGTTGTGCACATGATGCATGAGCGTCTTAAGTGCAATGCTGTTCCGATCCAGCTGCCGATCGGCGAGGAGAACTTTTTCCGTGGCATCATCGATCTTGTCAAGATGAAGGCCGAGGTCTATTATGACGACCTTGGCAAGGATGTCCGCGAGGAGGAGATCCCCGAGGAGCTGCGCGAGAAGGCTGAGGAGTATCATCATCAGATGCTCGAGGCCGCCGCCGAGCAGGACGAGGCTCTGATGGAGAAGTACCTCGAGGGTGAGGAGCTCACCACAGAGGAGATCAAAGGGGCGATCCGTAAGGGCTGCCTTGCGAATACTCTGGTTCCGGTGCTTTGCGGTACTTCTTACCGCAATAAGGGCGTACAGATGCTGCTTGACGCGGTAATCGACTATATGCCCGCTCCGACCGACGTCGCTCACATCACCGGCGTCAACCCCGACACCGAGGAGTCCGAGGAGCGCCCCTCTTCGGATAACGAGCCCTTTTCAGCACTGGCGTTCAAGATTGCAACCGACCCTTATGTCGGCAAGCTCTGCTTCTTCCGTGTCTATTCCGGCATGGTTGAGGCGGGTTCTACCGTCTTTAACTCGGTGAAGTCGAACAACGAAAGAATGGGCCGTATTCTTCAGATGCACGCCAACCACCGTAAGGACATTGAAGTCTGCTACGCCGGCGACATTGCCGCTGCGGTTGGCCTGAAGAACACCACCACCGGCGACACCCTGTGCGATCCCAAGCATCCGATCATCCTTGAGTCGATGGAGTTCCCCGAGCCGGTTATCCGGGTCGCGATTGAGCCCAAGACCAAGGCGGGTCAGGAGAAGATGGGCGTTGCGCTTTCCAAGCTCGCCGAAGAGGATCCCACCTTCCGCACCTACACCGACGAGGAGACCGGGCAGACCATCATCGCCGGCATGGGCGAGCTGCATCTCGAGATCATCGTCGATCGCCTGCTGCGCGAGTTCCGCGTTGAGGCGAATGTCGGCAAACCGCAGGTCGCCTATAAGGAGACGGTGCGCAAGCTGGCCGACGTCGACATGAAGTACGCTCGTCAGTCGGGCGGTAAGGGTCAGTACGGTCACGTTAAGATCAAGCTTGAGCCCAACGAGTCGGGCAAGGGCTACGAGTTCATCAACGCCACTGTCGGCGGTTCGATCCCCAAGGAGTATATCGCGCCTGTCGACGCGGGTATTCAGGGTGCGATGCAGGCCGGCGTTGTGGCGGGCTATCAGGTTGTTGACTGCAAGGTCACGCTGTATGATGGCTCCTACCACGAGGTCGACTCCTCTGAAATGGCGTTTAAGATCGCCGGCTCGATGGCCTTTAAGGAGGCCATGAGAAAGGCTGATCCCTGCATTCTCGAGCCGATCATGAAGGTTTCGGTCACCGTCCCCGAGGATTATATGGGTGATGTCATGGGCGATCTGAACTCCCGCCGTGGTCAGATTCAGGGCATGTAGGCCAAGTTTGGCGCCCAGCAGATCGACG
>CAZVAV010000291.1:0-3254 GCA_964625135.1 uncultured Oscillospiraceae bacterium
TTCCACGGCATGGGGCGCTTGTGATGGTGCTCCTCTATCTGAT
This sequence comes from uncultured Oscillospiraceae bacterium, assembly GCA_964625135.1. GTDB lineage: Bacteria > Bacillota > Clostridia > Oscillospirales > Ruminococcaceae > Yanshouia. Next base: position 44 of record CAZVAV010000291.1, read on the forward strand.
GGGAATGGGGATCGGTGTTCTGTGTGGCTTTCTGATGAAGGGTACGCTCTATCAAGGCAACCCGGTGCCGTTTGTGATGGAGCTGCCAAACTACCGGCTTCCTAGTCCGAAAAGCGTAGCGCTGTTGATTTGGGACAAGGCAAAGGATTTTCTGACCCGGGCCTTTACCGTTATTTTTATTGCGACGATCGTCATTTGGTTTTTTCAAACCTTTGATACCCGGCTGAATGTTGTCGATGACAGCTCACTCAGCATGCTTGCTGACATTGGCCGGTGGATTGCTCCTGTCCTGGCTCCGCTCGGCTTTACAGACTGGCGGGTAGCCACTGCATTGATTACCGGTTTTACCGCAAAAGAAGCGGTAGTCAGCACGATGGCGGTTCTCACCGGAACCAATATTTCATCGCTCGCAAGCGCACTTGGCGGTCTGTTTACTCCGCTTTCAGCGTTTAGCTTTCTGACATTTACGTTGCTTTATACGCCCTGTGTGGCAGCGATTGCGGCGGTTCGCCGTGAGATGAATTCCAGTTTTGCGGCATTGGGGGTCGCTGTGGCACAAACCGGCGTCGCTTGGATCTTCGCCTGGCTTGTTTATTGTTTAGGAAGTCTTTTGATTCATTAAAAGGAGAGAACCGGCTATGAGCGGAATCGATATCCTTGTTTTATTTCTAATTGCCGCAGCGTTAGGAGCGTCCATAGGAAAGATCATTTATGATAAAAGGCAGGGGAAATGCTGCGGCAATTGCCAGAACTGCTCCGGCTGCCGGAAGAAGCGGGAGTTATAATAAGAACAGAGCACCGGCCTATAAAAATCAGGCCGATGCTCTTATAACTGGTGTTCTTATAATCAGAGAAACAGATTGACAAGTGGGAGGAAGAAGCGTAAAATGAAACTATATTATTTCGCTAAATAAAAATTTAGCGAAACAGGAGGGAGCTTCCTTTATGAATTCAATCCGTTCAGATCATCCCAAAGCTCGATCCCGGTATGCGCCGTTTTCTGATTGCCCTGAACCATTGCGTAATTTCTTATCCTATCTTTTAACCATTCGTAATCTTTCCCCGCGTACGGTCGATGGATACTATATTGATCTGCGTATTTTTTTTCGGTTTTTAAAACAGCTTCGTGCGGGTCAGCCGGATGCTGAAACATTGTCCGAAGTATCGATTGAGGATATTTCTACGGAAATGATCTGTTCGATCCGATTGTCCGATGTCTATGCCTTTCTGAACTTTGCCTACGAGCAGCTTGGCAATCAATCCAACGCGCGTGCGCGTAAAGTTGCGGCGCTGAGTTCTTTTTACCATTATCTCAATACCAAGACGATGCTGCTGTCGGACAACCCAATTAAAAATCTTGACCGTCCGTCAACCAAGCGCGCGTTGCCAAAATACCTGACCCTTGAGGAAAGCAATGCATTGCTTTCGGCGACCGATCGATCGGAGGATCCGGAGCATCTGCGCAATTACTGTATGTTGACCTTGTTCCTGAATTGTGGGATGCGGCTCTCCGAACTGGTTGGAATTAATCGAACAGACATTCGGGATGATCGCGCCCTGCGGCTATTGGGAAAAGGCAATAAAGAGCGAATCGTCTATCTCAATGATGCATGTATTGCTTCGATCGAGAATTATCTCAAAGATTATGCTGCCAGAGAAAAGGAAATTCGACGTCAGGATGACGCACTTTTTATCAGCGCAAGAACCGGAAAACGCCTGAGCGCACGGAGAATCGAGCAGATCATTGCCGAATGTCTTGGCACGGCTGGCCTAGGCGAAAAAGGCTATACGCCGCACAAGCTGCGGCATACCGCCGCAACGCTGCTCTACCAGCATGGCGAGGTTGATGTGCGCGTTTTGAAAGAAATTCTAGGTCACACCAATTTGGGAACAACCGAAATTTACACCCACGTTTCCAATCGCCAGTTAGAAAATGCCGCTGAGCGCTCTCCCCTTGCATCGGCCCGTTCCGGCTCTGCCGCCTCAGAGAAGAAGACTGGAGATGGATAAGGCACAAAGATATGCTTCAATCGCGGCGCCCAAACAGAGAAAGACGCCGTAAAGAATCATTCTGGCGCCAAATTCCCCTGCGGTACTTCCTTCCCCATTTCCCCTGACCTGCGGCTGCATCATCTGCCAAATGCTTTTACTCATTCGATGTGCATCACGGCAGCAGAATAGCAGAGTAATGCCGGAGATTAAAAGATTTGGCAGAACTGAAATTGCAAGGTATTGCAGAGCGGCTGCCCCATACTGACTGATGAGAACCGAGGCGAACAGACCGTACCCCATCCCCTTGAAAATCAGTACGGTGATGATCAATGGAGTGGAAACAGCACAGAACCCACAGAGCAAAAGAATCGCCCAGAAAATCGCATTGGGAATCAGGGCGCTTGCAAAGGTTGCGGCCATCGACTGCGAATGCCGCCTGAGCAAGAAATGCTGCAATACCTGTGACATACCGTCATAGCTCTTAAGATCCAGAAATCCCGGCGCGGACGATCCGATCAGGATTCCAAATAAAAGAAGGATCGTAAAGGTCAACAGAGTCATGTGCATCCGCACGGTAATCAGCAGGCTTCCCCTGCCCCGCCGCCTGGTTTTTGCTTTGTACGCAGTATTATGTTCCATCATATTCAAACATCCCCCGGCATTCCTTTTCAATTAAGGATATGTCGGAGGATGTCCATTCTATGATACTTTTTTAAAACTTTGGGTTTCTCTATTTGCCGAGCTCATAGGCCCGCTTGGTACAGGCCTCAATCCCCGCGGTCAGTGCCCCTTCAAGATTCTGCTCCTTCATTGCATCCAGCCCCGCAATGGTGGTGCCGCCCTTTGAGCAGACCATCTTGATCAACGCATCAAGAGCCATATCGCTTTCCAGCATCATGTGCGCCGCACCGATCATGGCAGCAGAGAATAATTTTAAAGTGACCTCTTCTTCAAAGCCACTCTTCTTCCCATGCTCCACAAAGATCTGTGCGATGCGATAAAGAAAAGCGGGGCTGCTTCCATTTAAGGCAATTACCTCGTTCATTCGATCAGCAGGAATCTCCACTGCGGTGCCGCTTACCTCAAACATGCGCTGCACCTGCCGGAACTCTTCCTGAGTGGTGGGATCAATTCTAGCCAGTGCCGTTGCGCCAAAACCAAGCTGAATCGGCGTGTTGGGCATCACCAAAACAATTTTGGAATCGGAGCCCAGTGCTTT
>CAZVAV010000292.1:0-3234 GCA_964625135.1 uncultured Oscillospiraceae bacterium
AGTAACCATGCGCCTTTCGAGGGCTTTCACTTGAAAAAGTGGAAGCCCTTTTTTCTATGGGCAAAATCTTTTCCTAAAAGCAGGCACAAAACCTTATACTGTATCCAGTATGTAAATAGGCATATTGGCAGAATGTACCCAGTATGTTTTAGCTATTTTGCATACTGTACCCATGATGATATATGTGCTATAATTTGAACAAGAGGTGATGGCGTGGGAAGAACTTCAAGCGCGGTCAAAGACCGCTACAATGCAAAAGCATACGACGAAATTAAAATGCGCGTCCCGAAGGGCAGGAAGGCCGAGCTGCAAGCCCATGCGGATCAGTGCGGCGAAAGCCTCAACGCTTTTCTTTCGAGGGCGGCAGATGAGACGATTGAGCGGGAAGGGGAGAAATTGCGCCATGCCTGAAATATCTTCGTTTCTCGGGATCAGAATAACGATGTATTACAGCGAGCACAACCCGCCGCACTTCCATGCAGAATATGCAGGGAACCGGGCGATCGTCGACATTCAACAAGGCTGCGTCATTGAGGGCGCGTTGCCCGGCAAGCAATTAAAATTTGTCCTTGCATGGGGAGAAATGCGCAAGGAAGAATTGTTGGAAAACTGGGAGCTTGCAGCAGCTCGGCAGACATTGAAGAAAATTATTCCTTTGGTGTGAGGAGGGAAGCATATGACCTATTTTCCCGAAGTGGTGCAGGCCGTCCCCGGAGAAGGGTACACGGTCTATGCTTATTTTACGGACGGAAGCATTCGCCTTGTGGATGTCGCGCCCCTGATCGATAGTGGCGGGGTGTTCGCGCCACTGGCCGACCCCGGCTATTTCCGGGAGCGGCTGACTGTCTTGAATGGCTCTGTCGCATGGGATGTTACCGGGAATCACGACCCGACACAGTGCATTGACCTTGACCCGCTCGAAATCTGGCGCGGTTCGGAGATTGTCCCCGATCCGCTAGAAAAGAGAGCATAAGAAAACTCACTCGACGGCCTGACTTGAGGCTTTCGGGCGGGTTTTCTTGCTGCTTATTTGTTGTTTATTTGGGCGAATCAGCAAACAACAAGCCTAAACGGCGCAAGAAGACAGCTCTTAAAAAACCGCATTAGAATCACGATTATTTGAGATAATTAAACGACAAAAAAGCGAAGAATCGCTTTTGAATCCCGTTACCTGCTCCAACAAAAACCGCTTCGGAATTAGCTTCTGAGGCGGTTTTTGTTTTTGGATAACTCGTTTTTTAACCCACTCAGCCTCTTTTGTACAGAGTGGCTTGATGTGGCGTCGCGCTTAAGGCGCGCGTATTCTGATAGGAACTCCCGGAACTTGGCTTCAATCAGCCGAGCCCCGGGAGTTTGTTTTACCATAAGCGCATGAAAAGCCCTGTGATTTATCTGGCCTGCGGCAGAAGCCCCTTGATTTTTGCAAGACCAAGGCAGCCGCTGATCCACAGCGCGAAGAAATAGACACACCCATAAATCGCCAGTCCAAGCGATAGCGGCCAAAGAACACCGCAGAGATTGACCATGCCCAACGCGGTGCGCGTCGCCGTCGATGCGGCCAGAGCGCAGGCACAGGGAAGCAGCAGCCCGCGCCACAGATCGAGCGAAATCTCCCCGACCTTCGCCAGTCGCTGCAAGCTGAGCAGCGCGTTGAGGGTTCGGCTGAGAAAGACGGTGGCCACATAGCCCGCAATCCCCTTTTGGGGGATTAAAACGCAGACCAGCAGTAGCCCAAGCGAGGCTTCTATGACGTTATAGCCCATTGAGCGCAGCTGCTCGTCAAGTCCCTTGAGCATTCCGTCGACTACAATATCCAGATACATCAGCGGAAGCAGCGGCGCAAACAGCCGCATCATCGCGGCGATCTCACCGTCCCCATAGATTGCCTGCGACAGCTCCCCCGCAAGGGTAAGAATCAGCCCCGACGTTCCAATCGCGAACATCGCCGTCCACCGCAGGACGCGTGAGATCAGAACCGAGATCCGCCTCTTTTGCCCACGCGCATAGGACTGTGCGATTTCAGGCACAAGCAGACCCGAAAGCGAATACAAAAAAGCAGTCGGATAGAGGATGACCGGCATGACCATTCCCTGAATCACGCCGTAGGCGGCAACGGCGCTGTCGGAATCCGCGCCCGACCGGCGCAGCCCGTGCGGAATCAACAGCCCCTGCGCGGTGCGCAGCGACGAGCCAATCCATGCGCCAAGCGCGTCGGGGGCGGCAATGCGGACAAAGCGGCGCAGCATCCGCCGTTGGCTGCCAAGCTGCTTTTCGCGCCGGGAAAACGCCAAAATTGCGGAAAAGAGGAAGGAGCAAAGCTCCGACAGCAGAATCGAAACAGCAATGGCGGCACAGGCGGCCGCCAGACCAAGTGTCCTCCAGCGCGGGAGCAGCAGCAGCGTCAGCAGCACCTGCACCGCCTGCTCAAGCACCTGCACGGTGGCCTGCGCGGGGATGCGACCCGTCGCGGTAAACAGCCCGCCGATTGCTGACGACATCGCGATAAACGGCAGCCCCGCCGCAAGAATCCGCAGCGAAGCCACCGTTTCAGGCACGCCGAGCCACACCCGTCCGATCGTCGGCGCAAAAACGAAAGCCAGCAAGGCGGCGGCCGACCCCGTGCAGAAGCCCCAGGCCATGCAGAACCGGAGCGCGGCAAAATGCCCCTGCCTCGATTCCGCGATCATGCGGGTCGCCGCCAGCCGCACACCGGACGAGGCAAGGGTGATCGAAAAGGAATAGGCCGTCATCACCAGCTGGAGCGCGCCAAGCCCGACCGTGCCGAGGCTTTTGGTCAAAAAGACGTTATACGAAACACCAACGGTGCGAAGCAGCAGCGACGTCACCGTCAGCAGGAGTGTGTTGCGCACCAGCGATCGCCCTTGTAGCATGCGGCTCTCCCCCATCCAACCCAGATTTTTTACTATATGAGAGGAAAGGAAGCAAATAGTTCGCCCGCGTGGTATAAAGCGTACCGCGCGGGCGTTTTTCTCTGGAATTTAGGGCAAGGATGCGGAAAATCAGGCCGACCGAATCATATATTCTTGTTGCCGGAATAGAATTCAAGGTAAGGATATCGGTGATGGTCAACAGAAATTGCAACACAGAAAGCCTGCGAAGAAAAAGGAGGAAGCGATGGAATCCAAAGGAAGCCTGATCGTACAGGTGTTTACCGCCAAAATGGCATTGCCCTTAAGCGACGTCTCGGTCACCTTTACCAGAGGCCAAGAGGGG
>CAZVAV010000293.1:0-3208 GCA_964625135.1 uncultured Oscillospiraceae bacterium
GTGGTGAACCACAGTGAATAAGCGAAGGGTGCTGATGATCGCCGAGGCGACGGGTGGCGGCGTGCGGCGGCATCTTCTCGATCTGCTCGAGGGGCTGGATTCCGAACGCTTTTCCTTTGGGCTGGTCTATGGAACCGAACGAGCCGATTCCCGCTTTTTAGAGGCGCTGCCCCGGCTTGCCGAATCGGTCGAGCTATTTGAGCTCCCGGCTCTTGAGCGGGAGCTTTCTCCCACCCGGGACGCGAAGGCTCTCGCCGGGATCATCGGGGCGATCCGGGCCTTTCGCCCCGATGTGGTTCACTGCCATAGCTCGAAGGCCGGGGCGCTGGGGCGGACGGCGGCAAAGCTCTGTGGGGTAAAAAGAATTTTCTATACACCGCACGCCTACAGCTTTCAAAGCCCGGCGCTTTCGTCTCAAAAGCGTGCCTTCTACCTTTCGGTTGAGAGAGGCTTGAGCCGTTTTGCCACTACCGCGACCCTCAACGTCTCACAGGGAGAACGGAATTGCGCGATTGCGGCAGGGCTCGACCGGCCGGAAAAATTTCATGTCATCTACAACGGGGTGGAGCAGGCCGCGCCGCAGCAGGGTCGCCTGCGGCCGCTGCTGGGACTTTCCCCCGAAATCAGGCTGGTCGGCTGTGCCGCCCGAATTGACGCGCAGAAGGACCCGATGACCTTTCTTGAAATTGTTCGGCAGACGGCGGCGCTTCCAAAGCTCTGCTTCGTCTGGTTTGGAGACGGCCCGCTTGCAGCGGCGCTGCGAGAAAAAAGGGACGCTCTGGAGCTTTCTTCGCGGTTGCTGCTGCCCGGTTATCTTCCCGATGCCGACCTGCTGGTAGGAGAGCTTGACTATTACCTTTCCACCGCGCTCTATGAGGGGATGCCCTATGCGCCGATTGAGGCGCTGCGCGCCGGGGTTTTAATGGTTGCAACCGATGTGATCGGAAACAATGAGGTCGCCCTGCCCCAAAGAAGCGGATTGCTCTTTCCGGTAGGGGATTCCAAAACCGCCGCCCGACTGCTCTGCGATGAGCTGAGCTCCCCCACGCTGACCGCGGCGGGAGCGAGGGCGGTTTATGCCGAATATTTTACGCTCGAAAGGATGCTGCGCGGCGTTGAAGCGCTGTATCTTGCCGAGCGAAGCACGGTGACCTCTTAACGATATCCGCTGTGCAACGGACGTGTACTGTCAAGCGCTTGCTCATACCGGGCGTACCACCGTAAAGCACGAGGGATCCAAATGCAGATTCTGCATTTGGATCCCTCGTTTTTCTCTTTCCGTTAGAAACCGTTGTAAAACAGAGCTCCTGGAACAGCCTTAATATTTGCTTCCCGAGCGTACCGGATCGCGCCCGGTCTGCTGCACCGGACTCCCTGTGCTCTGGTTCAAAGAGAAAGCGGCTTGGCTTAGCTTAAACCGCTTCACCAAATCCTTGAGCATCTGCGCCTGTCCGGAGAGCTCCTCACTCGCGGCGGCGCTTTCCTCGGCGGTGGCGGAATTGGTCTGTACGACGCTTGAAATCTGATCGACCCCCTGCGTGACCTGCACAATCGAGCTCGCCTGATTCCCTGTCGCGTCTGAAATTCTGTCGACGATTTGGGCAACCTGCCGGGTGCTTTCCACCACCTTGTTGAGTGAAGCCGCCGTCTCACCGGCAATCTTCATTCCGTTTTCCACCGAATGAATCGAGCTTTCGATCAGGGCGGCGGTGTTTTTAGAGGCCTCGGCAGACTTGCTCGCGAGGTTTCTTACCTCATCGGCGACAACGGCGAAGCCCTTGCCCGCCGCACCCGCGCGGGCTGCCTCCACGGCGGCGTTAAGCGCAAGAATATTGGTCTGGAACGCAATGTCCTCGATTGTTTTGATGATCTTGCCGATTTCGGAGGAGCTCTCGCTGATCTCCCGCATTGCGACGATCATCTCTTCCATCTGCTGGTTGCAGATGCCAACCTGCGTGCCGGAGGTATTGGTCTGATCGCGTGCCTCCTCAGCATTGGAGGCGGTCTGCTGAATCTGGCCGGAAATCTCATTGATGGTAGCCGCCAGCTCCTCCACCGAGCTGGCCTGCTCGGTCGCGCCCTGAGAGAGCGCCTGTGCACCGGAGGACACCTGCTCGGAGCCGCTGGACACCTGATCCGCACTTTGGTCGATCCGCCCGAGGGTATCGCTCATATCCGCAATGAGCTTGCACATCGAATCAAGCAGCTTCTGAAAGTCGCCCGCGTAGCGGTCGGCAGCTCTGCTTTGCACATCGAAATTTCCTTCTGCCATTTCACCCAGGAGGTATCCGGCATCGCCGATGATTGCATTGATGCCATCAATGGTATTTTTTAAGCCTTTGAGGAGCATGCCGGTCTCATCCTTGGATTTTGCCTCCGGAACAGGGGAGCTGAGATCGCCCTTCTCCAAATGAGCCAGCCGATCCACACAGGCGTTGATCGGTTTGGAAATATCGCGGGAAATCATCGTGCCGAAAATAATCGAGATGATGAGCGAGCCGATGGCGATGCCAATACTCATAAGCAGAGACTCGCGTCCCTGTGCATCGAGATTGTTACTGAGCTGGTTGCCCATCGTGACATTAAGATTCATCAGCTCGTACCACGCCTGCGATAGCTCATTATAGAGCGGATCCAGCTCGATGGTCATCATCTCCTGCGCACGCTTGCTCTGCGCCTGATCGATGGTATCGCCTAGCTTAACAATCTCATCGCGCTTGGCTCGATAGGTGCTCAGCGCCGTTTCAATCTTTTGATATTGTGCGAGCTCCGCGTCGCTGGTGAGGGTCTTTTTGACTGCCTCGGCGTAAGCGGTATAGCCCTGCAAATTTGTCTCCAGCTGCTTTTTGGCAGCATCAATGTCCTTCTGATTGGTAAAGCTCACGATATCCCGCGCGCAGCGGTTGTTATCGGCGACAATCATCATCGCCTTACCAATATCGCCCTGCGAAAAGCCATAGTTGGTCAGCGCATAGGAATATTGACTGCTTATGTTGCTGATAACAAACATCGAAACAACGCCGGAGATGCTGGCGAGGATCGATACGATAATGAAACTAAGGATCAGCCTTTTTCCGATTTTAAGATTTCTGAACATCGTTTTACCCCATCTACTGTAATGTATTTGCTGCCTGATTGCGGACGATTTGAGCAGTCGGCGTCCCTTGTCAGATGCACTGTCCTGTGTTGTTCAAGATCAACATCTCCC
>CAZVAV010000294.1:0-3197 GCA_964625135.1 uncultured Oscillospiraceae bacterium
GGAACGGCTGATCGCGGCCTCCGCCGGGGAGGCGCACCCGATCCGGGTGGAGATGGTGGAGGACGAGTGGTTTGTCACCGTGGCGCATCCGATGAGCAAGCAGCATTCGATCACCGCGCTGATGCTGGCGACCGCCGACCGGCTGATGGTCACCAAGCTTTACCCCGAGCAGGAGGCGCAGACCCGATTTAAGCGCTGCGGCAAGGGGACGATCTATGCCTGTTGCAGCGAGCATGGACTTTTCGCACTTCCGATTCAATAAAAGAAACGACGCCGAAATTTTTTGGCGTCGTTTTTTCTATCGGATCGAATCCTGAACTTTCCGGTGATCTCTTGCTTATGTTGTCCTTCCTTTTGGGTAAACTGTTCATCGAAATCGTTGCCCCAAGGGAGGAATCTGGATGAACAAACGCAGGATCGCCGAGGCAGCGATCGTTTATACCATCGGGTCGCTCGGCTACTGCTTGATCGAAGTCCTTTGGCGGGGATACACCCATTGGAGCATGGCAATCACCGGCGGTATTTGCTTTTTTCTGCTGTATCAGATCAATGCGCGCTTTGCACACCGCCCGTTGCTCTGGCGCTGTCTGGCCGGTGCAGTGACGGTGACAGCGGTGGAATTTGTGGTTGGATGCGTGGTGAATCTGATGCTCGGGTGGGCTGTGTGGGATTATTCCCAGATGCCGATGCAGCTTCTCGGACAGGTTTGCCTGCCTTTTTTTCTGCTCTGGTTTTTGCTTTGCATCCCGGTGCTTGGAATGGCCGGAGTTTTACGAAACCATGTTTTTAAGTAAATCAGCGGGGGAATGCCGTAAGGCGTCCTCCCGCTATTTACTCAAAGAACCATGCGCACAATGAGTACGCAGGTTAACAGAACCGAAAATCCGCCGCAGACGATCAAATAAGCGAGCCGCGCGCGTTTTGTCTTCATCTTCGATGAAATCAAGCCGAGCAGCAGGCAGGTCACCGCAAGGGTAAACAGCTCAAAGCCGATGCCGATTGCGGGAATACCCAAGGGAATCAGGCGGGAAAGCGGCACAATCATCCAGTTCCCGGCGATGTGCCCGGCGGGAACCAGAAGAAGGGGCAACACCGCAACGCCCCATCCGCTCCGATTGCCGGAGCGCACGATGAGGACGGAAAGAATCAGAATGACCAGGATGATGGCGCTGCATTCAAAAATCATGCTGAGTTTCCTTCCCAGATTTATTTTAGTGCATCCTCAAACAGCTTCTTGACCGCATCGTTATCGGACGAGACTGAAAAAAGGAGATAATCGCCCTGCGCTTCAATCACTGCGTTTTCAAGCCGGAACAGTTCATCGGGGCGGTAGCCCTCATAATTCGCGACCTGATCGTCAATGCGTTTCTGAATCGTTTCCTTGGCTGTGTTGATGGCCGCTTCATCCTTCAGCTTCATGACCATCAGCTCGTTGGTGGTGGCCGCGGTTCCCGAGCCGTAAGCCGCCCAACCCTCCAGTCCGTCAAAGGTGAGGTTATAATACTCGGACGCGATCTGTTCGTTTAGCGGAACCATATCGTCGTCGTACTTGACCGATTCCACCACCTTCTTGGTAAAAGCGGTGAGATCAAGCTCCTTTGCTTTGCTGTTAGAACCGCAGGCGGCGAGAGAAAGCAGAATCAGCGTGGCAAGCACGAGGCCGGTAAGCTTTTTCATAGGAAACATTCTCCTTTAAATACAGTATGGTAAGATGCCACTTGTTTATTCCACGGCAACGGCGTGGGTCTTTAGATAATCGAACCACATGATATACTGCGCTGAGTTAATATGCATTCCATCGGGGGTATAATCCGCAGGCATTCCCCCCTTTTCATCCCGGAACACCGAGCCTACATCAAGGTAATAGGCATCCTTTTCGGCTGAGAGTGCCGCAAGCTTCTCGTTGAAATCCATGATGTCGCTGTTGCCGGTGTTGGGGTTATATTTGACATGAAAGATTTCTTCGTTAATCGGAAGAACCGACTGCACATAGATGATGCTCTCCGGAGCATTTTTGCGTACCTCGTCGATCAGGCTGCCATAAAGGGAAATCAGCGCATCGTGGTTTCCCAGAATGCTGTTGGCGCCCAGCATGATATAGACCTTTTTGGCCTTGGTTTGAGCCAGCGCCTGTAAAACCGTGAGAGATTTCTCGCCGCTTTTAATGGCCTGCTTGGTCGTGATATTTTCCAGCCCAATTCCGGTAGAGGCCAGAACCGTGGCATTTGACATGACATCATAGAGCTTGATTCCGGTGGTGATCGAGTCGCCGATAAAAACGGCATCATCAAAATAGGCACTGGTTATCCGGGGCTGTTCGCCCAGAGCGCCGGACGTTTGTTTTGGCTCGGCGGGGTCGGGTGCTTGCGGCGCGGCAGATGCTTCCTGCTGTGAGGATACCTCAGCCGGGGACGCTGCATCCTCGGTACTGGATGCTTCTTGAACGGGAATGATCTGGGGCGGGGTAGAGGAAAACGCAGCAACGACCGACGGGTCAAGTTCAAGCGGCTTGAGTGCTTGTACAGGGGTGCTGTTTAGCTGCCAGATACCGGCCACGGCAGCCGAAAAAACAGCGGCGCAAAGAACGCCGACAACAACGGGAGCACCACGCCGCTTGCGGCGGCGGGGGGGACGAAAATCGAGGTTGGCCACAAATCATTCTCCTTGTATGTATCATTGATCGGATATGGGTATTTAAGCCCAAAAGAATCTTTTTGACATTATACTACGTTTTTGTTTTTCAGACAAGAGTGCGCCGTACGCCGAACCCTACTATACGATGGGTTATAAACAAATTCAACGGACTTTTCAACATTTTCCCCACGAAGGGGCATGTCCTTGCCGTTGAAGAAAAAAGTTTTTAACAATTTCAGGAGTCATTCCTTCAAATCTTCGGAAAAGGAAGATCAAATGGGGGACTTTATTCCTGACTATACCCGAAGTCAAAACGGACATTTGATCGAATTTACATGAATCGATAAATTTTCCCCGGTGATGCTTGACAGATCCAATTTGCAATGCTATAATAACAATCGTCGCTGAAACATCGGCGTCAAAATTGAATTTGCGGTAGTGCTGGAATCGGCAGACAGGCACGTTTGAGGGGCGTGTGTCTTAGACGTATGGGTTCAAGTCCCATCTACCGCACCAAACAAACATGGCAAAAAAGATATCATCGGCAGAAATGCCGATGATAT
>CAZVAV010000295.1:0-3195 GCA_964625135.1 uncultured Oscillospiraceae bacterium
TTCTGGTAATATGCTAACATTATATTAAATTACAAATATTTACAAAGGAGGCCCCTTTATGACACTGATAGAGCAAAGAAGACTCGACGACCTCGGTCGGCTGGTGCTCCCCGCCGGGATGCGCAAGGCGCTCGACTGGAGCGAGAGTCAGCCGGTCAGCATCCGGCTCGACCCGGAGCAGAACGCCATGATCCTGACGCAAAAGGAGCCCAGCTGCCTCTGCTGCGGCAAGGTGGAATCGCTGAAAACACTACCCAACGGCCGCATGATCTGCCCGGACTGCCTTGCGGCGGCGCATTAACCGCGTTGTCCGACGGTAGAAAAGCGTGCCACTAACGGTACATCTTACAATGCGGACGGCTTTCAGGGAACCCCTGGATAGGGTTCCCTGCGAAAAAATGCTGCGCAGCAGCATTTTTTCTACCCTCCTGATCGATATGAACGAGAAGCCGTTCCGATTTCTGCGGAAATCGGTTCAGGGCGCTGCCCTAAAAACCCGCAAACCTTTGAAAAGGTTTGATCGAAACTTTTATTTGCAGGAAAAGCGGTGGAGTTTTCAACAAGGGGATTCCCTCTTGGTTGAAAACTCCACCGCTTATTTTTGCTTTTTTCTCTTATCGAATCTTAATATGCGCCTCGCGCAGCTGCTTCTCGGTGACCTCGGAGGGTGCGCCCATCAGCAAATCCTCCGCGTTGGCGGTCATCGGGAAGGCGATGATCTCGCGGATCGACGGCTCGTCCATCATCAGCATCAGCATCCGGTCAACGCCGGGAGCCATCCCCGCGTGGGGCGGCGCGCCGTAGGCAAAGGCCGAGTAGAGCGAGCCGAACTTCTCCTTGACCGTCTCCTCGCCGTAGCCCGCGATCTCGAAGGCCTTGACCATCGTCGCGCGGTCGTGGTTTCTCACCGCGCCCGAGGAAAGCTCAACGCCGTTGCAGACGATGTCATACTGCCACGCGACAATCTCAAGCGGGTCGCGCTCGTTGAGCGCCTGCAAGCCGCCCTGCGGCATCGAGAAGGGGTTGTGGGTGAAGCCGATCTTGTTGGTGACCGGGTCGCGCTCGTACATCGGGAAATCGACGATATAGCACATTCTGAAATCGTCGGCCAGCAGGCTTAGGCGGCGGCCAAGCTCATTGCGGATTTGTCCGGCGAGCCGGGCGGTGCTTTCCTCGTTCTTATCCGAGATAAAGTAGAGCACGTCGCCGGGCGCGAGCTCGGAACGCCCGATGAGCTGTGCCTTCTGCTCGTCGGGGACAAATTTGTCGATCGGGCCCAGAAGCTTCATCTCGTCGTTGGCTTTGACATAGCCCAGCCCCTTCATGCCGATCGAGGTGGCAAATTCCAGCATCTGCTCAAAGAAGCTACGCGGCTGTGCGGCACAGCCCGGCACCCGGATCGCCCGGACGGTGTGACCCTTGAAGGGCGCGAAGGTGCAGCTTTCAAAGATGTCGGACACATCGAGGATAAAGAGCGGGTTGCGCAGGTCTGGCTTATCCGAGCCGTAGCGCAGCATCGCTTCGGCGTAGGTGATGCGGGGATAGGGGCCGTGGGTGACCGGCTTTTGGGAGAACTTTTCAAACGCGGCGGTCAACACGTTCTCGGCGACGGTAAAGACCTCCTCCTGCGTGGCGAAGGCCATCTCGAAGTCGAGCTGGTAGAACTCGCCGGGGGAACGGTCGGCGCGGGCGTCCTCGTCGCGGAAGCACGGGGCGATCTGGAAATAGCGGTCGACGCCCGAAACCATCAGCAGCTGCTTAAAGATTTGCGGTGCCTGCGGCAGTGCGTAGAACATGCCGGGATGCTTTCTCGCCGGAATCAGATAATCGCGAGCGCCCTCGGGCGAGGAGGCCGAGAGGATCGGGGTCTGCACCTCGGTGAAGCCCAGCTCGGTCATGCGGTTGCGCAAAAACAGCAGCAGCTCGGCGCGCTTTTTGATCATCGACTGCATCTTGGGATTGCGCAGGTCTAGGTAGCGGTAGCGCAGCCGCAGCTCCTCCTTGATTTCGGTCGAATTCTGAACCTCAAAGGGGAGGCTGCCCTGCGAGTGACCGATGATTTCGAGGCTTTCGGCCATCAGCTCGACGGTTCCGGTCGCAAGCTTGGGGTTGACGGTCTCGGCGTCGCGCAGCGCGACGGGGCCTTCAATCGAGACGACCGCCTCCTTCATGACCCCCTCGAGCATCGTGTCGTCGTGGATGACCACCTGCACCACCCCGTAGTGATCCCGCAGATCGAGAAACAGGACGCCGCCGTGGTCGCGGATATTTTCGACCCATCCCGCCAGACGGACACGAGAGCCGACGTCGGCCTCGCCGACAGCGGCGCAGGTTCGGGTGCGGTATTGGTTTTCAAAAAACATCAAGGTCATTCCTTTCTTGTTTGGCTCATCGCAGAAACCGGCATAGCCGGAAAAGACCAAAATACAGGGCATCCACGGCAAACGAGCGTGCTCATCCGCCGCCAAACGCCCAATCTTATGGATGATATCATAGCATAAGCGCCCCGCTTTGTCCAGAGAAAAGCGAGATTTGCGCCCTGCCAAACGGCTCCGATTTTCGCTTTGGTAAGCGCTTTACAGCCGCGCGGCGAGGTCGATGACCGACAGCCCCTCCCGCAGCGCGAGGCCGACCGTCTGGGAGGTTCCGCTGCGGTCGTGCAGGCAATAGGAAACGCAGGCGGCGCTCATCTCGACCAGGGCGAGGTTTCGTCGGCGCATGCAGTCGCGGGTGTAGGCCGCCTCCAGACAGAGAAAGTCCGAGGCCGCCTGACGAATCCGCTCGTAGCGAAGCTGGTCGGCGCGCGCCCAGCCGTCGCTTTGTCCGGCATAGTGCGCGACGACGATCAGACGAAGCAGCGAGAACTCCTGCCGCAGCGCGAGCACCGTTTCGGCTGCCAGCGTGTCAAAGCCGAGCGCGCCGCCCGCCGCAAAGGTGTAGTAGCCGTCGGCAATCAGCGCGCGCACCGTCTCCTCAAGCAGCGGGGGAAGGGCGTCGCGGTGCCGTCCCTCGATCAGGCGGTGCCCGGTAAAGCAGCAGGTGTGGTTGCGGGTGGCAAACATGGCCAGTTCCCCCTTACGACGGTGATTGTTTGTCGGGTACGGGCGGGAGAAGCTTCCTCCGACGCTCGGCTGATTTTCAGTATAGCGCCGCATGGGGCAAAATGCAAGGCACGCCGCCTGCAAAGCGGAAAAA
>CAZVAV010000296.1:0-3178 GCA_964625135.1 uncultured Oscillospiraceae bacterium
TCGCCGTTTTCGCAGCAGCAGCCCAGCAGCCGGATGGCACGGGGAAAATCCTGCTCGGCGGCCTTTTGCAGCCATTCAACTGCCAATGGGGCATCCCTCTCGGTTCCGATGCCATTGAGATAGCAGACCGCAAGGTTGCATTGGGCGGAGGGGTAGTTCCCCACGGCGGCACGGGTGTAGAGCTCCACCGCTTTTGGCAAATCCTTCTCCACGCCGGTGCCGAATTCACAGCAGAGCCCGAGATCGCAGAGGGCGGGCGGGTAATCCTGGGCGGCGGCAAGGGTATAAAGCTCGACCGCCTTGCCAATGTTCTGCTCGACCCCGTCGCCATTCTCATAGCAGCAACCAAGAATCCGCATGGCACGGGGATGCTCTTCAGCCGCGGCTCTTTGCAGCCATTCGCAGGCTTTGCCAAAATCCTTCTCAACCCCGATGGCGTTGAGGTAGCAAACCGCCAGATTGCACTGCGCGGGCGCGTATTCCTGCTCGGCTGCCAGCAGATAAAGCTCTGCGGCGCGCCGGGGGTCGGCCTCTACGCCGGTGCCGTTCTCATAGCAGAGGCCGAGGCTGCATTGGGCGGACGGAAAATGCTGCTCGACGCCCTGCTCAAGCAGCTCGATCGCCTGTCCCTCCTCCGTCTCAACGCCGCTTCCGGTGAGGAGGCAGCGGGCATACGCCTCAAGCCCCCTCAGATCTCCCTGATCGGCTGACTTCTGGAACCAGAAGGCGCCCTGCTGCTCGTCGGTCTTGACGCCGTCGCCGGTCATGTAACGGATACCAAGATCATATTGTGCCGAAGCATCGCCCAGCTCGGCTTGCTCGAGCAAGCCCTGAAAATCATCTTTGGATTTTTGAAGTTGATCCATGGCTTTTTTCAGCGAAAGAAAATCCACAAACACGACGTTCTGCGCCTGAAGATCGTCCTGATTCTGATCCCTTTGCGGTGTGTTATTTTGAATGTTGCCTTCCATGTTGTTTCACTCCATAGTCTTCGCGCTGCGATGTTGGGATGCAACGCGGTTGTTCGATTCGTCTTTGCCGAATATCCGATGACAGTCGGCCACAGACCCGTCACAAGAAATCCGATTCTGCATCTCATTATAGCGGAAAAAGAAGGCTGTCGCAACCAAAACAGGCATTTGCACAATAAAAAGCAGCACTGACGCGAAGCGCCGTTGGGCGCTTTGCGTCAGTGCTGCTGGTTGCCTCAAAACCGCCTTACGATCCGGAGCGGATCGAACGGGGAAGGGCAAATTCCGGCCAGAACCGGCTGCGAACAAAAGGACATGCAGGCAAAGACGGGGTAGGCTTGGTCGTGGGAGAGGCGGGAGGCGGCCGATGCGCGCTCCCCGCGTTTCCCGGACGATGATTTTGGCACCGGCAAGGCATACCATCAACTCCAATGAAGGTTGTTATCACATCCTATGCGTTTCCCATCCAAGAGGTTCCGTCAATTGCCGGACAGATCCCCCCGTTTGACAAAGATTCCCAGAATCCTCGCGCTATAATGGGAGAGATCTCGGCGGAGGGAGGAAAGTGCTGTGCCGACGGTGATCTATGTCGATGTTCTGCTGGTCCTCAACTTTGTCGTCAACTTTTTGCTGCTGCGCCTGACCGCTCTCTGCGTGGGGCGCGCGGCACAGGCGGGACGCCTTACATTTGGGGCGCTGCTTGGCGCGGCGGGCTCGCTCTGTATTTTTGTTACCTTCCCCGGAAGAATTCTCTGGATCGGGTTTCGCCTGCTTTTGGCGGCGGCGATGGTTCTGGCCGCGCTGCCATGGGAGGGACCTCGGCGCTGGGCACTCTCGGTATTCTGCCTGATGGCGGTCAGCTTTCTGTTTTCAGGCGGGATGATCGCTCTTTTTCTGGCTCTACGGCCGTCGGGTATGCTGGTGACCCACGGGGTGCTCTACCTTGATCTTTCGGCCGCCGCGTTGTTGGGCGCATGTGCCCTTTGCTTTGTCCTGACCTGCCTGTTTGAGCAGCTCCTGCGCCGTCGGCCGCCGGATGCGCTGCGCTGCGAGGTTTTGGTCGAGGGGGAGGGGGGCGCCAGTCGTTTTTTGGCGCTGGTGGATACCGGGAACAGCCTTGTCGAGCCGTTCTCACGCAAGCCGGTCATTGTTTGTGAGCGGGAGGCGGTCACACGGGCATTGCCGATGCTTGCATCGGCGGGGTCGAATCCGGAAAACCTGCCGGGGCCGGGCGTTCGTTATATTTTTTACCGGACGGTCGGCTCCTCGGGGATGCTGCCCGCCGTCCTGCCTCCTCTGCTGCTGATCCGCGCCAAGAACGGGGAATGGCGCAGTGCAAAGGGGGTCTACCTTGCGGTTACCAATCAGCCGCTGCAAGCGGACGGCTGTCGGGCGATACTTAATCCGGAAATTTTGGAGCGGTCATTTGTCAATCATTAGAAAGTGGGGGAATCACTGTGAAATGCTCCTTGTCGACTATGCGAAGGCTTTTGCACTCGCTCCTGCTGCGGCTGGGTATTTTCGGGTCGGCGCATTATATCAACGGACCCGAAACGCTGCCTGCGCCGCTTTCCCGCGAAGAGGAAAAGGTCATCTTCATTCGATTGGAGCAGGATGATCCGGAGGCGAAGCAGCAGCTCATTGTACATAATCTGCGGCTGGTGGTCTACATCGCGCGGAAGTTTGAAAGCTCCGGCCTTGGGGTCGAGGATCTGATCTCAATCGGAACGATCGGGCTGATCAAGGCGGTCAATACCTTCTGTCCGAGCAGGGGGATTAAGCTGGCAACCTACGCCTCGCGTTGTATCGAGAATGAAATCCTGATGTATCTGCGCAAGTGCCAGCCGCTCAAAAACGAGGTGTCGATCGACGAGCCCCTCAATGTCGACTGGGATGGCAACGAGCTGCTGCTTTCCGATATCCTTGGCACCGATCCCGACCTGATCAACCGTCCGGTGGAGCTTGACGCCGAGCGGGGAATGCTTGCCGAGGCGATTGGAAAGCTTGGCGAGCGGGAACGGCTGATTATGCAGCTGCGGTTTGGCTTCCTCGATGGCGAGGAGCGCACCCAGAAGCAGGTGGCCGATATCATCGGCATCAGTCAGTCCTATATTTCAAGGCTGGAAAAACGGATCATCCGACGGCTGAGAAGAGATTTGGATAAGGTGTTTTGAAACAACGCACGGAATTTGAGGTGTGCTTCAAAT
>CAZVAV010000297.1:0-3178 GCA_964625135.1 uncultured Oscillospiraceae bacterium
GTTCCACTGTCTGACCAGCCGCCGTGACCGCCGCCAGCGATTCAAAGCGGAGATAGCGCGTATCTTCTCCGGGCTTGAGCTGATAAATTGCAAAGCAGTCGGCGGGATTGTTCAAAAACGCCTGCTCCAAATCCTGCGGCTGCGCCTTTAGCTCGTCCGGCGCAAGCTCCCAATCTGCGGCGGTCACGCCAAGCAGCCCGTCAAAGGCAATAATCTCATCGGTGTCAAACGCCATCGCTTCGGTGTTGTCGTTATAGAGCATATACACCGCCACATCCCGCTGAAACAGCTCAATTGCGCGTTCACGGGAGAGCGGAAGCATATCCACGTCAGTGTAGCCGTAGGCGTTCATGGCTTCAACGGTCATTGCCGGGTCGGGCAGATAACCGTTGTCGGGGGCAGTGGTGGGCGGTTGCTCCTGTACGCCGATTTCGGGAACAGGCGGCGTTTCCTGCGGAAGATATGCCGCCACATCGTCCGAGGGAACGTCCGGCTGCTCCGGTGTGTTATCTGCGTTGACCGGTTCGCTCCACTGTTCAAATCCCGGCTGCTGCTCAGGCTCAACCTTATCAAAGCCGCGTTCTTTTAGAATGACGGCATAGTTGCGGTCAATATCGGTAATCAGTCCGCCGGCGGTTTTGTTGATGGTTTCCAAGCTGGCGCGCAGCTCCGGCAGTTCCTTGTTCTGTGACCATGTGGCGATGTAGCCGAAGGAGTTGTCGCCGGTGGCGATACCGTAGTAGGCACAAACGGCAAAAGCGATACTTTCCGCTTCCACTTCCTCGGTGTTGCGGTCTTTCTTTTTGACCGGCGCGGCAGTCTCGTCACCGGCAGCGGATTCCTCCTGCGTTTTTTCATAGTTGTGGAGCTTGGAGTGGGCAATCTCATGGACGGCGGCGCTGACGGTCTGCACCTCGCTCATGCCCTCACGGATGGCAATGCGCTGATCGTCCGGCGAGAAAAAGCCATCCATATCGGCTGACATCTTCTC
This sequence comes from uncultured Oscillospiraceae bacterium, assembly GCA_964625135.1. Classification (GTDB taxonomy): domain Bacteria; phylum Bacillota; class Clostridia; order Oscillospirales; family Ruminococcaceae; genus Yanshouia. Next base: position 992 of record CAZVAV010000297.1, read on the forward strand.
AATAGCGATAGGCACAGGCGCGGAACGCCTCAATGCCTCCATGAAAACTTCATAGTTTTGGACATTGCCCTGCAAATCCGATGCAAGCTGCGGCAGCGGTTTCCCATCCGTCTGCGACACATCGAACACGGATACAACCTTATACATGGGGATTTGTACGGTCTTTTCCTCCATGACGGCGTTGCCGTCTGCGTCATAGACAGGGATTTTCGTATCCGGGTCGAGTTTCTGTTCCTCAATTTTTTTCTTAAAGGGTGTGGGCGCAATGATTTTGATGCCTTTTTCGCCCTTCATCACATTGCGGGAAAACTGGTCTTTCCACTTATTGAAGCCCGCGACAAGCGTAGCGTCCGGGCGCTGCATATGAATGAGCATGACGTTGTTCACGCTGTACTTATGAAATCGGCTCATGGTGCGGAGGTACTGCATATATTTGTCCGACTGAAAAAGGCCGTTGATGCCGTCCTCGATGCTGGCGGTGATCTCTTTCAAGCGGTCTTTATTGCTGGTATTATCCGGCATTTTGTTCTCCTCTCCGTGGGATATATCATCCTAAAAAAGGCGCTCCCGCGCAGGCGGGGTAAACCTGTACGGGAGCGCGTCTGTTATTCTTTTTCGGAGCATACGCCCCTTGCGGGCGGCGCATAACCGGCGTTTTTCGCACGTTCACTGGCAGCTTTCCGTCTGGCGTCGCTGTACGGCTCGCGGACGGATACACAGTTTTTTGGTACGATGTAGCTGACTGCGCCGGGGTGTTCCTTGCGCTCGACGAAAACTTTATCCGGGTACTTTTCAGACAAGCGTTTCAGTTTGTCGATGAGCTTCGGGTCGTGGGTATAAACGCTGGCGGTACTTTCTTCCTCGTTGTAAAGCAGAATTGTCTCCTGTTCGATCTTGGAGAGCTTCATTTCTGCCCCTCCTTACCAAATTCCAGACGAAAACGGACGCTCTCGCCGGTGTCCTCCAGCACCACCGTCGCGTCATAGGTCTTGCCAGTTTTCTCCGAATACAGTCCGGTCAGCTTCACACGCCCATCCTTCAGAAGCGCGGCGGCGGTTTTCTTGGTCAGCGCGATCTTCTTTGCGGCGAAAAATTTATTATCGCGCCACAGACCGAAGCGGCAGTCGTTCCGTTCACAGAAAAATCCCTTTTTGCTCTCGGACACATCGCCGCCGCAGCGGGGGCATTTGCCGATGACCTCCCGGCCGGAGGGGAACAGCACTTCCGCGCCCGAAATGACTTGATACGTTTTCACAAGCTCGGTGAGCATATCCGTGATGCCGCCCATGAAATCGTCCGGCGACAGTTCGCCGCGTTCCACCTGCTTTAAGCGGTTTTCCCATTCGGCGGTGAGAAGCGGAGACTGGAGCTGCTCCGGCAGAACGGTGATGAGAGAAACGCCGGTGCTGGCGGGAATCAGGCTGACCGTTTTCTTTGCCTTGCGGCGCTCCACAAAGCCGGTTGAAACCAGCTTTTCAAGAATGGCGGCGCGAGTTGCAGGCGTTCCCAGCCCCTTACGCTCGGCATCATCCGGCGTTTCTTTTACGCCCGCTGTTTCCATTGCGGACAGCAGCGTGTCCTCGGTGAAGTGCTTCGGCGGCGTGGTCTTGCCCTCATTTACGGTGATTTCAGAGACATGGACGGCACTGCCCTCCGTCAGATTCGGGAGCACCTTGCCTGCTTGTTCCTGCGTCTGATATGCCTTCCAACCGGTGCTGATGACCGCTTTACCCTTGGCGGTGAAACTATGACCGGCGCATTCGATGGTAACGACGGTTTCGGCATATTTATGGGCATCGCTGACGGCGCAGAGAAGCCGACGAGCGACAAGCCGCAGAATCTCACGCTCCCCGATGGGGAGAACGGAGGTGTCGGCTTTTCCCGCGCTGGAAGTGGGTACAACGGCATGGTGGTCGCTGACCTTTTTACTGTCGCAGACCTGTTTGGCGTTCACGCTCACCGGCGCGTCCGCTTCACAGATGGCGGCGGCGACGGAAACCAACGCAGAGACGGTACTTTCCATATCGTCGGTCAGAAACCGCGCATCAGTGCGGGGGTAGGTGCAGAGCTTTTTCTCATAGAGTGCTTGCAAATAGTCAAGCGTCTGCTGCGCCGTATAGCCGAGCAGCCGGTTTGCATCGCGCTGGAGAGCGGTCAGATCGTAGAGCGCAGGTGCTTTGTCGCTTT
>CAZVAV010000298.1:0-3168 GCA_964625135.1 uncultured Oscillospiraceae bacterium
TTCATTGAACAAATACCTCCTAAATTTTCATATCCTTCTCTTTTATCACCAGCGGCAGAGTCTTGCCGCGAGCAACCGTATGGGTGGACAAGGCTCAGTCCCGAAAGACGATCCCGTCTGTTTCGCTCATCGAATCGACAATCGCAAGGGATTCGAGCCGGACTCCCGTCTCGCGGATCATGGTTCCGCCCTCCTGAAAGCCCTTTTCGACGACAATGCCCGCACCGGCGAGCTGAGCGCCCGACGCACGGACAATTTCAATCAGCCCCATCAGGGCACAGCCGTTGGCAAGAAAGTCGTCGATAATTAAGACCCGATCCTCGGGGCCAAGAAAACGCCGGGAGACAATGACGTTGTAAACCCTGCCGTGGGTAAACGATTCCACGCGGCTGGTGTAGACCTCTCCGGCGATATTTTTGGTGGGGTTCTTTTTGGCGAAGACAACCGGGGCGTTGTCAAAGTATTGCGCGGCGATGCAGGCAATTCCGATTCCCGACGCCTCAATGGTCAGGATCTTATTGACCCCGCAGCCTTCAAAGCGGCGGGAAAACTCCTTGCCGATCTCGCCGAACAGCGCAATGTCCATCTGGTGGTTGAGAAAGCTATCCACCTTGAGAACATTCCCGGCCATTACCCGCCCGTCGCGGCGGATGCGTTGCTTGAGCAGCTCCATCCCTTTTCCCCCTTGCGGTATTTTGGGTTTCATCAATAACCCATAGTGTATCAAAAATTTACGTCTTTGTCATCCGTTTGGGGGGAGAAAGTATAGAATCGTTATGTTGGTTGAAAAAAACAGGAAAAGAGAAGATAAATTGAACAATGTGAGGGGGAGGGGCTCGATAAAAATCGGCGAAATGCCGGGCCGATGCAAAAGGAGCCGCCCTTCTACAGGCGGCTCCAAGGATTTCTATGGCTTAGAAGCAGGCTTTGCCCGGCCAGACAGCGGCGTCGGCGAGGCCGTCCTCAATTCTCAGCAGGCGGTTGTACTTGGAAACCCGCTCGCTGCGGCTGGGAGCGCCGGTCTTGATCTGACCCGCGTTGAGAGCGACGGCAAGATCGGCGATGGTGGTATCCTCGGTCTCGCCCGAGCGGTGCGAGACAACGGCGGTGTAGCCGGCCTTGTGCGCCATCTTGATGGCGTTGATCGTCTCGGTGAGCGAGCCGATCTGGTTGAGCTTGATCAGGATCGAGTTGGCCGAGTGCTGCTCGATGCCCTTTTGGAGCCGCTCGGTGTTGGTGACGAAGAAGTCATCGCCGACCAGCTGGATTTTGTCGCCCAGCACGGCGGTCATCTTCTTCCAGCCCTCCCAGTCCTCCTCGTCGAGGCCGTCCTCGATCGAGCGGATCGGGTACTTCTCGCAGAGCTCCTTCCAGTGGGCGATCAGCTCATCGGTGGTGTAGCTCTTTTTGCTCTTGGGCAGGAAGTAGCCGTCCTTTGCCTTCCACTCGCTTGAGGCGGCGTCCATCGCAAGGACGAAGTCCTCGCCGGGCTTAAAGCCGGCCTTCTCGATCGCCTTGAGCAGGAACTGGATGGCCTCCTCATCGCTGGCGAGGTTGGGGGCGTAGCCGCCCTCATCGCCCACGGCGGTGGACAGACCCTCGGCCTTGAGGAGGGCGGCGAGGGTGTGGAACACCTCGGTGCACCAGCGCAGACCCTCGCGGAAGGAGGGAGCGCCGACCGGCATGATCATGAATTCCTGCACGTCGATGTTGTTGGCAGCATGGGCGCCGCCGTTGAGGATGTTCATCATCGGGACGGGAAGGGTGTCGGCGACCACGCCGCCGAGGAATTTGTAGAGCGGCAGGCCGAGCGCGTTGGCCGCCGCATGGGCGCAGGCCAGCGAAACGGCGAGGATGGCGTTCGCGCCCAGCTTCGACTTGGTTGAGGTGCCGTCAAGCGCGAGCATGATACCGTCAATCTCGGCGGTCTGGGTGGCGTCGTGGCCGACCAGAGCGTTCTTGATCTCATTGTTGACATGGCCGACCGCCTTGGAAACGCCCTTGCCGCCGAAGCGGGATTTGTCCCCGTCGCGCAGCTCAAGCGCCTCAAACTGGCCGGTGGAAGCGCCGCTGGGCACCGCTGCGGTACCGACGACACCGTTTTCAAGGGTCACAACCGCTTCGACGGTCGGATTGCCGCGCGAGTCAATGATCTCGCGGCCGATGATGTTCTTGATTGCGTAATTCATACTTGTTACCTCCTGCACTTTTCTAATCTATGCTATATCTTAATCGATATCGGGAAGGAAAGTGGTAGAAACAATTTCTACGTGAAAAAGCTTCCGAGAATACCCGCGGGAATCCGCGGGTATTCTTTGATAAAAATACTTTAAAGGCGTTTTTATTATACGTCGCTCCTCTTGGCGTGTCAAGGGAAGCAGCATGGTTTTTGCGGTGAAAGCAGGGCTTTGTAAAAAATAACCTCGATTGGGTCAAAACCCCAGCTCAACCTGCGAACGAAAGCGCCGCTTTCCCGCCAGCGCCGCGTCGAGCTGGGCAAGCAGCTTTTCGCGGTCGACGTTGAGGGTTCCCGCCAGCGGCAGGTAATTCGACGCATGGTTTGAGCGAAATACGCTCCCCTCGCTGTCGACCTGCTCCAGAAAGAGGCGGGATTCCTTTGCCAGCGCAATCGGCTCCATCAGCGTGAAGCTCCCCTCCTCGACCCAGTCGGAAAGGGGGGTGTCGTTGTAGACGCGCAGCGTCAACAGCGCGACAAAGTCCGGCCGGATGGCCGAGACGGCCTTTGCGGTGTCGATGGCGTGCTCCCGGCTCATTTCGGCCCCGCCCAGGCCGTTGATGGCGGTCAGCGAAAGGGCGATGCCGGCCTGCTTGATCTTGCGTCCCGCCTCGATGATCTCGGCGACCGTTTCGCCCTTGTTCATCCGGGCAAGAATCTGCTCGTTTCCCGATTCAAGGCCGAGATAGGCGATATGCAGTCCCGCCTCGGCAAGCTCGGTCAGCTGCTCGAGCGACTTGGTCTTGATGCTGCGCGGGGAGGAGTAGATGCCGACCCGGCGGCATTCGGGAATTTCCTTGCGGATATAATGCAGGATTCGCAGCAGATGCTCCTGCGGGAGAATCAGCGCGTCGCCGTCGGCCAAAAAGACCCGCCCGATACAGGGGTAGGTTCTGCGTGCGTCCTTTAGATCTGCAAACACCTCCTCGATC
>CAZVAV010000299.1:0-3163 GCA_964625135.1 uncultured Oscillospiraceae bacterium
TAAAATAGAATTAATTTAGAATCACAATAACCAGATAAAAATAATACACCGGCCTTAGGCGGTTCGGTGTGTTTTTATATATGCTTGTCCCACATAGGGATCGGTGAGAATCAGGCCGCTCACGAACAGAAAATTCACACTTGGGAGTACTGCTATGCCTTCTATGAAAACCATACTGATTGTTGATGACAATTGGGTGAACCGAAAGCTATTGACAAAAATTTTGAGCGATGAGTACAGCATCGTAGAGGCAGAGAATGGGCAAGCCGCCCTATCCATCCTTCGCGATCATCACGAAAGCATCTCTGTGGTCTTGCTCGACATTGTCATGCCCGTTTTAGATGGCTATGAGGTGCTCAAGCGGATGCACGAAGATGCCTTTTTTTCTAAAATACCCGTCATCGTGGCCAGCGGACAGAATACCGAGGACGCAGAGGTAAAGGCGCTGTCCCTTGGCGCCAACGACTATATTCTAAAGCCGTACAAGCCGGAGATCATCCGGCACCGAATTGCCAACACCATCTATTTGAAGGAAACCTCCGCATTTGTCAATTCGGTACAGCGCGACGCCCTCACAGGGGTCTATGGCAAGGATTATTTTTATCTGCTGGTCAATCAGACCCTACAGAACAACCCGCAAAACAAATATGATTTAATTTGTCTGGATATCGAACGCTTTAAGCTGGTCAACGACATGTATGGGATGCAGGTCGGCGACGAGCTGCTGCAGCATATCGGCAACCTCCTTCTGAATTCTGTCAAGGGGTACGGCTTCTGTGGACGCATCGGCGCGGATGAATTCGCCTGTTTAATTCCGCATCGGGGGGACTATCAAAACCGATTCTTCACCGATTCAATCGATCAAATCAATCGCTTTTCCGATACCATCCGGCTCAATTTGATTTTGCGCTATGGCATCTATTCGATTGAAGATGCTTCCACCCCGGTCAATATCATGTGTGACCGCGCGACGTTGGCCAAGGAATCGATCAAAGGAAAATATGGGGTCTACTTCGCCTACTATGACGACGCCATCCGGCAAAGGCTCCTGGGCGAGCAGATGATTGTGTCAGATATGAAAACGGCGCTGGCGGAGCATCAATTTCAAGCATATTTTCAGCCCAAGTATGATTTGAAGACGGGCGAAATCGTCGGGGCCGAGGCGCTGGTTCGCTGGCTTCATCCCATAAAGGGCTTTATGTTTCCCGGTGAATTCATCCCACTATTTGAAAAGAATGGATTTATTACCGATTTGGATCTTTATATCTGGGATCAGTGCTGCCAAAAAATGAAGGCCTGGGCGGATTTGGGTCACACCGTCATCCCCCTATCAATCAATGTTTCCCGCGCGGATATCTATGATCCCAACCTGCCCCAAATCATTCTTTCGATGATCCAGAAATACGCGCTGAGCCCAAAGGATCTCCATTTGGAAATCACCGAATCCGCCTATACGGAGAACCCGGAGCAGCTGATTGAAACGGTGTCAAAGCTGAAAAAGCTGGGCTTTATCATTGAGATGGATGACTTTGGAACCGGATACTCCTCATTGAACATGCTCTCCGAGCTCCCGATTGATGTCCTGAAGCTGGACATGCGCTTCATTCAAAAGGAAGAGAAGAAGCACCGGGACAGAAGCGTTTTGAGCTTTATTATCAGCCTTGCCAAATGGATGGACTTAAAGGTTGTGGCGGAAGGGATTGAAACGGAGGAGCAGGTTCGCCTGCTGCAATCGTTAAACTGCGAGTATGCACAGGGCTATTACTACGCAAAGCCGATGCCGCAGGAGCAGTTTGAACAGCATCTTTTGACGTCAAAAATTCAGGGGGCAAATGAGAACCGCAAAGCGCGTCCGGTTTTGAGCAAAGCAGAGGAGGACAACCGTAAGATCATGCTGGTGCTGGACTGCGCCTGCACCGATTACCCGTTGCTGCAAAAGGAGTACGCGAACAGCTATCGGGTGGAGCGAACCGGTCGTGCCGCAGAAGCGCTTGCCTTTCTTCGGGCATGGAAGGAGGAGGTTTACGCTTTCGTACTCAGCCTGCCCACAGCGATTGAGCTCGAACAGCTTTGTGAATTGCTCAAGGCCTGCAAGCAGCGCAATCTCCCCGCCCTCGTGCTCTATGACAAGGGGGATCGGTCGGCGGATGAGATTCTGCGGATGGACATTTCCGACTACACCGCAAGACCCTATGAATTCCGACAGCTCAATCTGCGCTTAAGAAACGCGGTGGCCTATGCCCGAATGGAGAAGTTTGAGCAGGAAAAGGAAATCAATTCCGCTATCATCGAGATGAGAAAGCGCGCGGAGCACGACGCACTGACCGGCCTTTTGAACCGCGCGGAGTACGAAGTAAGAATCGACCATTTCTACCATGAAAACGACGACCCCAAAGGAATTTTTATTATTCTGGATGTGGACAATTTCAAAATGGTGAACGACACCTTCGGCCATGTGACCGGAGACCGGGTTTTACATGCCGTAGGCGAATATATCCGGGACATCTTTCCGGAAACAGAGATTGTCGCACGGATCGGCGGGGATGAATTTTCGCTCTTTATTCCTTTTCTTCTTCCCTTCGCACAGCTGCAATCCAAAATGGAAAAGCTGTGCAGCGGGATTGCTCTCAATGTGGAAAGCATCGTCCTTTCGTGCTCCGCTGGCGTCTGCTATTCCCCGGAATATGGGGTCAATCACAAGGATCTTTACAAAAACGCCGATATGGCGCTGATCGCTGCAAAGCGGCATGGCAAAAGCCAATTCGAGATCTTTCGCCCGGATATGGAAATTCCGGAGCCGTCGGTATTCGAGCAAAAAACAATGCAGATGCTCGACCATGTTTCCGACGCGATGTTTGTCAGCGATGCGATCACCAGCGAGATCATCTATATCAATGAAACAGCCTGCGCGCTTCTTGGGAAAAGCCGGGAAGACTGTCTGGGTCAGAAATGCTATCAGCTCTTTTGGGATCAGTGCCGCCACTGCGACCGTTGTGAATGGATCGATCTCTATGAGCAGGATTTTTACGAGGAAACCACCTTGCTGAAGGATCATAAAACCCTTGTGCATATTAAAGCCCGACTGGAGGACTGGAAGGGCAAAAGGGTCAAGGTGCATTATCTTCAAATTCGCAGCCCCATGAAGAGCGCTACCGAACAAGAG
>CAZVAV010000300.1:0-3160 GCA_964625135.1 uncultured Oscillospiraceae bacterium
GTTTGAAATTCCGCTGCGCTACCCACCCCATTCCAAGTGGGTGGAGCAAGCGGTTTCTTGCTTGTTCCGGCGTTAGCGATCCGATCGTTATTCCGGTGCTCTATTGATGTCATCAATCATAAAAACGGGCTCGATGAAAGGGGAAAAGGGAAGATGAACACGAAGATTTTTGAACTGCTCATGCTGCTCAGCTTTGGCGCCGCGTGGCCGGCGTCGCTTCACCGGTCTTATGTCGCACGAACCGCAAAGGGGAAAAGCCTTGTCTTTCTGCTGGTGATCATCTTTGGTTATATTTGCGGCATCATCAATAAGCTGATCAATTCGCCCGACTATGTCATTTTTTTCTACGCGCTCAATATGGTCATGGTCACCGGCGATCTGATCATCTATTTTCGCAACTGTCGGCTCGACCGGGAGGCCGATGCAGCCCGGCAATCGGAATAAGGGAAGACTGCTCAATCAGCCGGAGGATGCTTTCGGCATTGCGCCATTGTTCGCGCTCAATGCGGGTGGGCTCAAGCGTGACCCCAAAGGCGTCCTCGATCCCTTCGAGCAGCTCGATCATTCCGAGCGAGTCGAGCAGGCCGGTTTCGAGCAGATCAATTTCGGGGTGCTGCAAAATGCATTGCTCGCCGCAGGCGTCGGCAAGAAGATTCAGCAGGGCTTGCAGCGTTTTCTCTCGATTCATGGCAGCTCCTTTAGTGCGGCGTAATCGCACTTTCCGTTTTTCGTCAACGGGATTTGGGGCAGAACGGTGACGCTCGGGATCATTCCGGGCGGCAGCCGCGTTTGCAGCGCATTGTTCAAGGCGGCAGGATCAAGCTGAACCCCGGCGGATGCCGAGACAAAGGCGCGCAGCCGCTTGATTCTTCCGTCAGCACGGAGGATCGGCACCACAGCCACCTGAGAGACCCCCTCAATCCCCAGCAGCCTCTGCTCGAGCTCTCCCGGCTCGATGCGCAGCCCACGCCATTTGATCTGTCGGTCGACCCGGCCGGTGCAGTAGAGCAGTCCGTTTCGGCAATATCCCAGATCGCCGGTGCGGTAGGCGGCAAGCCCTTTGATGGTGCAAAAGCCGCCGGGCTCGCTGCCCAGATAGCCTGCCGCCACACTGTCCCCGAGGACGATCAGCTCACCCGCTTCCCCCTCGGGCAGTGGACGAAGCGCCTGATCGGTGACCAGCACGGTTACCCCCGGCTTCGGGATTCCTATGGGGAGTGGCTCCGATTGCAGCATGGCCTCATCGATTGCACAGCCGGTTACCGCGACGGTGCATTCGGTGGGGCCATAGCTGTTGATGACACGAAGCCCGGGAAAGCGCCGCAGGAGCGTGCGCACCGTCGGGGCGCGCAGCGGCTCGCCGCAGAATAAAAGCTCACGCAGGGCGGGAAACCGCTCGGCGCGAAAGGACGGGGAAGCGAGCAGCAGCTCGGCAAACGAGGGGGTTAGTACGACGAGTGTCGGCGCGGCGTGTTCGATCGCTTCAAACAGGGCGGGGTAATCCGAGAACAGCGGCTGCTCCAGAACCGATTCGCAGCGTCCGCCGGTCAGCGAGAGCCAAAGATCGGCAACCGAGAGGTCGAACGAAAAGGCGGCCTGACCCAGCACCGGGCCTTCGACGGTTGTTAAGAGCGTTCGTTCCCAGTGCAGAAAGGACGCGACGTTTTTGCGGGTGACGACAACCCCCTTTGGTTCTCCGCTGCTGCCCGAGGTGAAGAGCAGATAAAACGGATCCTCCGGCGCGGCGGGGACAGGCTCGGCCGCAGGCAGGTCGGGGTCGTCGAGGATGGCGCGGATTTGCTCTGGCCACAGGCGGGGAATTTCGACGGTGGGTACCTCCTCCGCGCAGAGGAGCAGAGCCGCCTTGGCCTGTGTCAGCATCCGCGCGGCACGCAGCGGCGGATGCTGGCGGTCAATCGGCAGATAGGGTCGGTTTGCGATGGCGCAGGCCACGATGCAGACCGGCATCAGCAGTCCCTTGTGGCCGTAGATTCCCACCGGCGCACCGGCAGGGACGCGGTCGATCAGATATGCGGCAAGCCGTCGCGCGCTGGCGATCAATTCCCGAAAGGTCAGCGTCCCCTCGGCACAGCGGTAGGCGAGGGTGTCTTGCCCGGCATGGCGCAGCAGGTCGGCAATCATCGGCATGGCACGGCCTCCTCTGTGAGCTGCTCCAAAGGAATCAGAGCCGGATCATACATCACCCTTGAATGATTGACCAGAATCAGCTCACGCGGCAGCTCCTCTCCCGTCACGCGGTCAAAGCAGCGCCGGTAGACCCGGCTGTTGCGGTAAAAGCCATCCTCTTCTTTGGTGTAGCAATTGCCCTCCTCCACAAGGCGGTAGCGCAGCGGAAAAGGAGCGGCGGAGCGCAGCTCGCCGCAAAGGATTTCCCCGTCGATCCAGAGACGAAGTCCCACCGGTTGATCGGTCTGATTTTGAAAACGATAGTCGACATTGCAGTAGAAGACCGAGGTGCCGGTGCCGAACGGCACGCGTCGTTCGCTGTCGGGGAACAGGGCGTCGGAATGGTGGTGCAGCTCGGTTACGGTCAGCGGGCTGTGCAGCACGAGATAGTGGATCAGGTTGGCGAGCTGGCAGAGGCCGCCGCCTACCTCCTCTTGGAGGTGCCCACCCGAGATGGCCAGCCCCGGCAGATAGCCCCTTTGGGCGGTGCAGCGCCCAACCAGATGCCAGAAGGAAAAGGTCTCGCCGGGAGCGACGAGCAGGCCGTCAATCCGCCGGGCGGCAAGGCGCAGGTTTTCCGCTTTGTTTTGCTGTAGCCGCAGCTCGACCCCCTCAAGCCTGCGCAGAATGGGGGAGACGTGACCCTTTACGAGCACCGGCAGATCGTTTTCCCGGTGAATTTTGGCAAAGGCGGTGTGATGCTTGAAATCGTACCATCTGCGGCGCAGGCATTCCTTTGCAACCGAGATGCGGTAGCAAAGCGGGCCGTATTCACAGAAGAGCTTTCTGCGCGTCATATGCCTCACTCCTTTTTTGCTGCCCTGTCAATGGGGATAGACGCGGATGAAATGATTATAGCATGCTTTTCTCACAGATACCATCCCAAACAGAGGCCGGTTGGCGGGATGCCGGTGATCAAAGCGAGCAGCCCGTGCGGAAAGGTCGGCCTTTCCGCACGGGCTGCTTTTAACAG
>CAZVAV010000301.1:0-3158 GCA_964625135.1 uncultured Oscillospiraceae bacterium
CAGGTAGATGCTCTCCACACCGCGCCGCTGGCTGACCAGTGAGGTGACATAAGCAAGATTATTGCGGATACAACCCGGCAGCAGCAAACGCGCCTGAAAAAAGCCTTAAATCAGGTTGCCGACCAATATGACTACTGCCTGTTGGATTGCCCACCCAACATCGGCGTGATTACGATCAATGCCCTAGTCACCGCCGACTATGTAATCGTTCCAATCAAGATTGATCAATTCGCACTGGACGGGCTGGACTACCTGATTGGCGCAGTGATGGAGATCAAGGAAGAATTTAATGAATCACTGCAATTTTTGGGCTGCTTCGTCACGATGGACAACCATACCAGCGTCAATAAAGAAATTAAAAAAGTGATGCGGCAGCAACCGATCCTGAAAATGTTTGATGCCGCCATCAAGCAGAACACCAGAGTGCCGGAAAGCACCTTCGCGCAGGCACCCGTTGTGTTTACAGCACCGAAATCAGCGGCCAGCATCAACTATATGTCGCTGACAGGGGAGCTGCTGCACCGCATGAGGGAGGCTGATTAAATGGCATTCGCATTAAGTGAAAGAATGCTCGGAAACATCGGCAAGGTTGCCGACAGTGCAAGCAAGCTTGAGGCCAGCGAGGGATTCCGCCTGGAATATATTCCGCTCGATCAGATTCACCGCAGCGAGCAAAATTTCTTCGGTCTGCGTGAAATCGAGGAGCTGGCGGACAGCATCGAGCAGAACGGCCTACAGCACAACATCGTGGTGCGCAAGCTTAATGGTGGAGGATATGAGCTAATCAGCGGGGAGCGCCGGTACGGCGCATACCAGCTGCTGTATGAGCGGTATGGAGATAGGTATAAGCATATTCCCGCAAAGGTAACCCGATCCGACGACGTGGACGCTGAGATCAGCTTGATCCACGCCAACACCGAAGTACGAAAACTGACCCCGGCGGAGCAGCTGCGCAGCGTGGAGCGCCTCAAGGAGCTATATGAACTAAAAAGGCAGCGTGGAGAAAAAATCAGCGGTAGGTTGCGCGAACGTCTCGCCACCGACCTGAAGCTATCAATCGGACAAGTAGGAAATCTTGAAAACATCTCCGCAAACCTTGATGAGGAAAACAAGGAACGCTTTTTGAAGGGAGAGATCAGTGTCCCTGAAGCGCTTTCCCGGATCAAAGAAAAATCGGTGACAGAGCTGTCACCGCAACCAAAGACCAAGAAATTCGCGCGATACAAATTTCCCTTTGCCACCATTGATCAATACTTCAGCGGGAAAAGCCAGAAGGAAATCGAAAAAATGCTCAACGATATTTTGGTTGAGCATTTTTCAAGGAGCCGTGAAAATCAGTGACAGCTTTGTCAAAAAGGAAGGAGTGTCCGCGATGCCAAACAAAGATCAACTGACCCTCGATAAACTGCAAAATCAATTTTTTGAGAAACGGAGCAATAACGCCAATCTGGGATACATGATATTGGCGCTGGAGGAATTGGGATACCGTTCTGAAGACATTCACAGTGCTGCCGCCTCGATGCGCTCTATTTTTGAAACGATGACCAGCGAAGAAGCAGCCGATTACTACTGCAAAACTAGATATTGACCAAAAGAGAAATATCACCGCCTACACCGATAAGCGACGCCCATCATTTCACCCTGAATGACGCCCGGAAAATGGAGCGATTTCCGGGCGTCACTATGGGCGTCACTGTGCGTCTCAAATCCTCAATTTTTCTGATTCCAACGCTATTTTTATACATTGACCTTAGGCGTCACACCGGGCGTCATTGCCCTGCCTCCGGCACCGCAAGTGACGCCCACTTTTTCGCCACAAAAGACGCCAATTTTGCCACCAGCACGGCCAATATTTTCGCCATCCCCAAATTCGGGCAAGCGACGCCCATAATAGCGCCCCCAATGACGCCCGGAAAACGGAGAGATTTCCGGGCATCACTATGGGCGTCACTGCGCGTCACAAATCCCGAGTTTTTGCGATTCTAATGCGAAATTCTTACTCATGCCTTGGGCGTCACACCGGGCGTCACTGCCCTGCCTCCGGCACCGCAAGTGACGCCCACTTTTTCGCCACAAAAGACACCCATTTTACCGCGAACAGCGGAGAAGGGAGCAGAGATTTGCAAGACCAGAATTCCAATAATGAAGTCGAGCGGCTCAAGAAGAAATGCAATGCTCAGATCGATCATATTCAAACGCTGCGAAAACAGCTTGAGGAAAAGGAAATTGAGCTGCAAAATCTAAAAAGCAAGCCCTATCAGGAGCATTTTATCCCGGTCAATTCGACAAATTCTTTTATGCTGGCGGCGGCGTTGTTTGGCCAAACCTTCCGAATGGTGCTGACCTCCAACGCATTTTTACAAGATCAAAAATTCCGCCAACAAAATCGCCCATATGAAAGTACGGAATATGGCTTAGTTATGGGGATTTTGGAGCAGTTAACGCCGGGAAACGACGCCCAGTCAGACGCCCAAAAAATCGCCCGTATTTGGGCGGATTTAGGGCTGCTGCTGCGAGATAGTCGGGGCAGAATTACGCATAAGTTCATAGCAGATGGGCAAAGTCTCCGCACTGTAAGGATCAGCAGAACCACGCTACAGCTGATCGAGGAGGAGCTTCCATGATCGAAACCTATGCAAGCGAATTTGTTGCTATCGTTTCCTTCCTGCAGAAGCAGGATACCATACGAGTCAAAAACAAAATCCTGATCGTCGAAAAGCCGCTGGTGTGCGACCTTTTGAACCGTAACATGTATGAAATGGCCGACGTCAAGCTTGCTGTCTGGCGCGGACTACATTGGATTGACTCCGATGCGGATAATCGATTCACAAAGAAAGTAATGATCAACGGACATTCCTCACGGGCAGTGCACATCGATCTTGCAGTATCCGAAACATTATCAAAGCTACTGGGAATCCACCCTAAAAAGCCTTAAAAACAGTGGGGAAAAACGAAAAAACACTCTTCCTGATTTCCCCGCCGACAAACCCGCATTCCAATCAGCAAAACCAGCAATATGTTCCCGTATCCATAATAGGCTATAAATACTATGTATTTATAGCAAGATAGAGGATGGGAACAAATGATGGAGCGGTGCAGCGAAGCGGCACAAGCGGAAGCATTTGGGACAAGACGAGATATTGCTATAAATGTACATA
>CAZVAV010000302.1:0-3149 GCA_964625135.1 uncultured Oscillospiraceae bacterium
ATCGAGAAGAGGCCAAGGGTGATAAGAAGCTCGCGCTGGGCGCAGACCTCGGAGAAGCTGCCTTCAAACTGGTTGGCAATCTCACAGGGCGGCGCGAAGCGGCGGGATGTCGGGGAGCAGCAGGTGCAGACCCGGGAGGCGAGAACCATGGGGTCGACCACCTGAACATTGACGATCGGGACGTTGCCGCAGGTTTGAGCAAGGGAGGCGTCGGTGGAGAAGGTGCGCACGCTGGCGTCGCTGCCGAAGAGAATGACCTTCTTGGAAAAGACCGAGACGCCTTCGATGCAGGTGGGCGGACAGGCGGGCGCCTGATAGGCCGCGGCGGATACCTTAAAGAAAAAGGTCATATCCACCGAGTAGAAGCCCTTGTTGAAGGCAAGCGGCTCCACTTCAAAATGGACGCCGCAGACTTCCACACCGCGCACCTTGATGCTGGTGGCCGAATCGACCGCTGCCTGGCCGCAATCGGTGAAGTAGACGGGGAGATCCCGGATGCAGTCTTTGTCACTGCAAGCGTCATAAATCCTTCGTGTATCGATACAAACGGCCTCACGAAAGACATTTGCCGCTCCTCCGGCAAGGTTGTCATTGGAAAGTGCCATGCTAATCCTCCTGTTCGATAATTCAAGTTGTACTCACTACATAGTATGAGTGGATGGATTTTTTGTGACCTCCCGGCGCTGTTTTCAGGCAGGCGATTCGCAGGATGGCTGAAATTGCTTTGCAGGGGAGAAAAATCGGCATGCTACAGCCATGTTTTCATGAAAAGGGCTTGACGGGGACAAGCAAATATGATACTATGTTAATACCTCAAAAAGGGGCTTATTTTTTTTGTGCCCAAAAATGAGGACACAAGAATCCCCTCGAGGGAGGCAGAAATTAATCCGTTTTATAGGAGGTGCCGAATATGCGGGTAAAAATCACTTTGGCTTGCACCGAATGCAAGCAGCGCAACTACAACACCATGAAGAACAAGAAAAACGATCCCGACAGACTTGAGATGAACAAGTACTGCAGATTCTGCAAGAAGCACACTGTTCACAAAGAAACCAAGTAAGAGAGGCAGGAGAACAACATGGCAGAAAAAGCTGAGAAGCAGTCGTTCTTTGCCCGGATCGGTAAGTTCTTTCGCGACCAGAAAAGCGAAGTAAAAAAGATTGTCTGGCCGTCGAAAAAACAGGTCATCAACAACACGATGATCGTGTTGGTCGCTGTTGTGATCTTCGCTGTTGCTGTCGGCGCTTTTGACTGGGTCGTAGGACTCGTCATCAAGGCGCTCATTGGCGCGTAATGGAGGGACAACATGTCTGATCAAGCCAGATGGTACGTCGTACACACCTATTCAGGCTATGAGAATAAGGTGGCGAGCAGCATCGAGAATGCTGTGGAAAACCGAAAGCTGCACGACCTGATCTGTGAGATCCGGGTTCCCAGCGAGATGGTCACCGAGATCAAGGACAACAAAAAGCGCGAGGTGGAGCGGAAAATCTTCCCGAGCTATGTCTTGATCAAAATGGTCATGAATGACGAAACCTGGTATGTCGTCCGCAATATCCGCGGGGTTACCGGCTTCGTAGGCCCCGGCTCCAAGCCGGTGCCGCTGACCGATGAGGAGGTCGCGCGTCTCGGCGTCGAAAAGAACGAGATCGAGATCAACTTTGAGGTTGGCGACAATGTTTCAATCATCGACGGATATTTTGACGGCTTTATCGGAAAGGTCACCAGCATCGAAAAGGAAAAGGGCATTGTCCGCCTGACCGTCTCGATGATGGGTAAGGACGTGCCGGTTGAGCTTTCGCTCGATCAGGTCGTCGCATTTATGTAAGCAATCCGCCGCCTGCGCGGTGGATAGGCCGTAAATTCATGCGGCCTGTGGGAGGGGTCATGAGCCCCGCAAAGTAACCACTAATTTTGGAGGTGCAAACCAATGGCACAAAAGGTTGTAGGCTATATCAAGCTGCAGATTCCCGCCGGAAAGGCAACCCCGGCTCCGCCTGTCGGTCCGGCTCTCGGCCAGCACGGCGTTAACATCATGGCGTTTACCAAGGAGTTCAACGAGCGCACCAAGGGTGAAATCGGCATGGTTATCCCTGTCGTCATCACCGTTTATGCGGATCGCTCCTTCTCCTTCATCACCAAGACCCCGCCCGCGGCGGTTCTGATCAAGAAGGCGGTCGGAATCGAGACTGGTTCGGGCGTTCCCAACAAGCAGAAGGTCGGCAAGATCACTCGTGAGCAGGTCCGTCAGATCGCCACGACCAAGATGCCCGATCTTAACGCTGCCGATATCGATGCCGCGATGAGCATGATCGCCGGCACCGCCCGTTCAATGGGCATCGAGGTCGCCGACTAAGAATACCCGCCCAAAACGGGCAACTGCATGGCGTGTCTCCACCGTGGAAATGCGCCGTACGTGGGAGGAAATACTCCGTTAACCACCACATCAAGGAGGAAATGCACATGAAGCGCGGAAAGAAATATGCCGAGAGCGCGAAGCTGGTTGAAAAGCTCAAGCTCTATGATACAGAGGAAGGTCTGGAGCTCTGCACCAAGACCGCCAAGGCCAAGTTTGATGAGACCGTCGAGATTCACGTCCGTCTGGGCGTCGATTCCCGTCACGCCGACCAGCAGGTTCGCGGCGCAGTCGTTCTCCCCAACGGAACCGGCAAGACCGTCCGTGTCCTTGCCTTCTGCAAGGGCGACAACGTCCAGAAGGCCCTCGACGCCGGCGCCGAGTTCGCCGGTTCGGACGAGTATGTCCAGAAGATCCAGCAGGAAGGCTGGATGGACTTTGACGTTGTGATCGCTACCCCCGACATGATGGGTATGATCGGACGTCTGGGTAAGATCCTGGGACCGAGAGGCCTAATGCCGAACCCCAAGGCCGGTACTGTTACCCCCGATATCGCCCGTGCTGTCACCGAGGCGAAGGCCGGTAAGATCGAGTACCGCCTTGACAAGACCAACATCATCCACTGCCCGATCGGCAAGGTTTCGTTTGGAACCGGCAAGCTGCAGGAGAACTTTGACGCGCTGATGGGCGCGATTGTCAAGGCCAAGCCTGCCGCCGCCAAGGGTCAGTATGTCAAGAGCTGCGTCATCGCCACCACGATGGGCCCCGGCGTTAAGATCAATCCCTCGAAGTT
>CAZVAV010000303.1:0-3125 GCA_964625135.1 uncultured Oscillospiraceae bacterium
CGTAAAAGCAGCAAAGCAGGGCGATCCCGACAGCTTTGCTCGGGTGTATGATATGATTGCACCGGAGCTTTATCGGGTTGCGCTCTACACGCTGGGCAATGCTCAGGATGCCGAGGACGCGGTGAGCGAGACCTTTGTTGAGGCCTACAAGGGAATTCGCAATCTGCGCGACGAGGGCAGCTTTAAGCGCTGGATGATGACCATCCTGTCGATTCGCTGCAAGCGCCGGATCGGAGGCTACATAAAAGAGCGAAAAAACGTCGATATCGACGAAATGATCGACCTGCCGTCGGATCCGGGAGGAGTTTCGGAGGCGGAAAAGGTTTCGGTCTGGGAGGCGATTAAGACGCTCGCCGACGATGAACGGGAAATCGTGATGTTGGCCACTGTTCAGGGTTACACCACCCGCGAGGTATCCGAAATGCTTGGTATTCCCCACGGTACGGTCAGCAGCAAGCTGCACCGTACGTTAAAAAAGCTCCGTAAGATATTGGAATAACCGGAAAGGAGGAGAGGCTCTGTGGAAACAGGCAATGACCATGAAAAGGATCAGGATGTCATCTCTCAGCAGGAATTAGAACAGGAAATAGAGTGGATGCGTCGGCTGCTCGCGCTCGAAGAAAAAGAGATTCCCTTGCCCGAGTCGCTGCGCTCACAGCATCTTCTTGCCAAGATCAAAGACGTCGTACCCGATCCCCCCCGGCAGGACTCTCCCTTCGCCGTGTCGGAATTTCCCGCACAGCGGACCGGAGAAGAGAAGAAAAAAAGCAAGACTCTGTTTTTTAAGCTTGCGTCCTGCGCCGCATGCCTCGCGCTGGTGCTCTTTGGCTGGCGGCAGCTTTCCGACGGGGGTGCGATGATTACCCAAAAACCGGCCGGGATGCCGGAGAGAGCCGCCTCAAGCGCGGCTTCCGCTGAGATGGCCGCCGCCATGCCTGCCGCCGGGAACCCCGAAGCGCAGGATACCATCGATACCGCCGAGCTTGCCGCCGATACCGCCCTTTTGGCCGCGCCGCAGACGGCCTTGGTCGAGCTGCCCGAGCAACCGTTGGCTGCCGGCTATGATGAGGTTTATCAGGCGGTCTCCGACATTTATCAAAAACGCAATCAACCCCGACCCAGATCGTATCCGAGCCCTTCCGTCGGTGATGCGAATCGTTTTACGGTGGAGAGCCCGGTGGCCGATATGGCGCCGGCGGCACCGGTCAATCCCACTACCGCGGGCTCGGGTAATTCCAAAAACGACGCGGGCGTATTCTCGACCAATGTGCAGGTTGAAGGCATCGACGAGTCGGATCTCATCAAGACCGACGGGGTCTACCTGTATCACTATCGTTTTGACGGCAAAACCGGGGGCGCTGAGGTTTCGATCGTCGCCGCCAACGGCTTAAAGCTCCTTTCGACCATCGAGCTTGCTGATTTTACTGATGCCGAGCTCTATGTGAGCGGCGACCGGCTGATTCTGGTGCAGACGGCTGGCGAAGAGCGGGTGCGTGAGCTGCTCGGCACGCTCGAACGAGCGAAGGCCGACAGCCGCAATGCTTCCTCCGAGCTTATCGTCCCCGACTATGTGGAGCCTCAGGGTGAGCAGGAGCCGGAGCTGATCGACATGGTCGAGACGGTGGTCTACGATCTGGCCGACCGCAAGAATCCCAAGGAGGTTGGCCGCTACCAGCAGGATGGCCGGTATGTTTCTTCCCGCCTGAGCGGGGATACGCTCTATCTTGTGACCAATAAGAACCTCTATCGCTTCTATCCTGACGGCGGCCCGGTGCCGCTGCCGCGCTATTTGCCGATTATGGGGGAGAATGGCAAGGCCGAAGCCCTCGATGCGGGGAACATCCTGCTTCCGCCCTATCAGGAAAGCTTGAATTACGCGGTGGTTTCCGCCCTTTCTCTCAGCGCCGGAGCACGGGAAACCAAGGCGGTGCTCGGAATGGCCGATCAGATAATGATGAGCGGCGACGCTCTGTGCCTGACCGCTTCAATTTCCGCCGAGGGAGGCGACGCCTCATGGTGGAACCGCACCGACACCGGGGTGACCCGCTTTGTCGTGACCGATGGAGCGCTGGGCTATCTTTCCAGCGGCCGGGTACCGGGGCTGATTGACAATCAATTCTCTCTGGATGAGTATCAAGGGAATTTACGGATCGCCACCACCTCCCGCAATGAACAGGGGGAGCCGGTAAACAATGTCTTTGTCTACAATCAGAAGATGGAGAAGCTCGGCGGCGTAGAGAACCTTGCCCCCGGCGAGCAGATCTATTCGGTGCGCTTTCTTGGCAATACCGCCTATCTTGTGACCTGGCGACAGGTTGACCCGTTGTTTGTCATCGACCTGTCGAATCCCAAGCGGCCGGTTGTCAAGGGAGAGCTGAAAATTCCGGGCTTCTCGGAATACCTGCATCCGATTGACCAAAACACGTTGCTCGGATTTGGCCGCAATACGCTGATCAACCAGTGGGGCGGGAGCAGTGAGGATGGCCTGAAGCTTTCGCTGTTTGATGTGAGCAATCCGACCGATCCCAAGGAGATCACCAGCTATCTGCTGGGCAATTCGGGGAGCGAATCGGTGGCGCTCGAAAATCACAAGGCCTTTCTCTATGATCCGCAAAACAAGCTGATTGGGTTCCCGGCCACCATCCATACCTCGGAGGGCGCCAGCATCAGCAGACCGTGGGGCGGGAGCAGCGACGTCACCTTCTCGGGATATCTGCTCTTCACGGTCACCGAGGACGGCTTTGAACTGGCCGCCACGCTGCCAAGCGAAGGCGGCGGCGTTGCCGAGGGCTTTCACCGAACTGATCCGGCTCATTCGATTGACCGGGGAGTGTATATCGGAAAAACCTTCTACACCATCGCCAACGGCAGAATCCGCGCCTACTCGCTGGACGATTTCAAGCAAATCGGCGAGCTGGCTTACTAAAATCAGGGCATCCCGCAGCGGGAGCGCCTTGCGCCAAATGAGTGGCCGGGACGGAGTGCATCTTCGTCCCGGCCACTTGCGTCTTATATTTTTCATGAAATATCCATCAAAACAGGAATTAATTATGCTATAATCAAAACAATTGATTGTCTGAACCCAAGATATTTGGAGGCGTTTTGATATGAAAAAACAATGGATT
>CAZVAV010000304.1:0-3084 GCA_964625135.1 uncultured Oscillospiraceae bacterium
CCCGTCTGCCGAAGTGCCAAAAAAGGAGGATTTTTTATGAAAAATCTTCTCTCGGTTCTTTTGGCCGTTGCGATGATTGCGACGATGTCCGCCGTCAGCTTTGCGGCGACGAAGACCAACGACGGCGTCTGCCATCTTGTAAACGTTCCGTTTGCCTATGACGAGGACGGGAATTACCTGTACGCATCCAACTTTGAATACGGAAAGCCTGTCTATTTCGTGCTGCTTCGCCAGACCAACGGCCTTGACGCCCTTAACGACGACCACCATGCCCTTGTAACCGATCAGGATATGGTCGACGGCATGAAGGTTAAGCTGAAGGACTATGAGGAGGGCGAAAGTCTCGTCGAATCGTTTTCCATTGTGAAAACAAAAATTACCTCGTGGTTCTCTTATTGGCATTACACCGAGGATGTCCAGCGTTTGGAAGAAGCGATGGATCATAGCTTTCTCGCCGACGACATCCAAAATTATAACGAGGACGAGACGCTGTATGTCTATCTTCTGAAGATCGAGACCAAGGCAAAGGAGACCACCACCGATGATGACATCATCGCCACCGTCGAGCTCAATAAGAGCAAGAGCGGCGACGACAAGCTGGCTGACGGCACCAAGCTTGACTACAAGGTCAAGGATCTGGAAACCGACATTGCCGTCAATATCGGCTATGAGATGTCCTACAACGGAGTGGTCGAACAGATGGGCTCCCATAAGTTCTCCACCCGAGGCGGCGACACCCCCTACTATGTCAAGAGCGACTCGGCGCCCGATGGCACCATGCTGATTGAGACTGCCTTGGCCACCTTCGACCCCGACACCTATTATCTGCTCAAGTACAATTACGATGATGAGACCGAGTTCACCTTCGGCTCCGAGAGCGACCAGAACGAGGGCACCTTCACCGTTGACGTTTCAGGTCAGGGAAAGAATCTGCTCTATTTCAACACCATCCCGGATGAAGCCATTGCGGCAGCCAACCCCGATGCCAAAATCTTCGCGCTGAACTTTAACGATACCAAGTTTAACCGCACCGGCGAGTTCCTCTACGAGGCGGACGATCTGGAGTATGCCTATCAGCTGATGGGCGACGGCTCGCTTAAGCTGCTCGGCGAATTTGAGAACGGAGAGGTCACCTTCAAAACCCGTATCCTGAGCAAATACCTATTCTCGGATATCGAGCTGGTCGCCCCCGCAAAAGCTCCGACGACCGTTGCGACCGTTGTTGAGGAAAATCCCGGCACCGGTGGAAACTAAACACGATCTCGCGCTTTTTGGGAGCCCGCCATTTAGTGGGCTCCCTTTTTCGCTTTCTACAGTGCGATGATTTGATTCGCAATCCCTTCGACAAAGCGCTTATCATGCTCGATAAAAAGCATGGTTGGGCTTGCGATTCCCAACAGCCGCTCGATCTGCACGCGGGAGAGCAGGTCGATGAAGTTGAGCGGCTCATCCCAGACATAGAGGTGCGCCCGCTCGCAGAGGCTGCGGGCGAGCAGCACCTTCTTTTTCTGCCCCGCGCTGTATTCGTGCATCTCCTTCTCAAACTGCACCCGGGGAAAATCGAGCTTTCGCAGGATGGTGAAAAAAAGGCTGGGGTCGATTCCCTCGACGGCGGCGTACTCCGTCACCGTCCCCGTGAGAAAGGAGGCATCCTGCGGGACATAGGAAATAACCAGTCCGCTGCCCTTGAGCAGCCGCCCGGTATGCGGCACCTCCTCCCCCAGCAGCAGCCGCAGGATGCTGGACTTGCCGCAGCCGTTTGACCCGGTGATGGCCGCGCGCGTCCCTTCGACCAGTGAAAAGCTCAGCCGCTCAAACAGGGGGCGATCCCCGTAGCAGATCGAAAGATCGATGGCCTGCACCAGCCGCTGACCGCGCCAGAGCAGCGGCGTGAGCTTGAGGTCGTCGGCTCGTTCCAGATTTTTCAGCAGCCCCTGCTTATCGGCAATCGCCTCTTGCTGCCGGCGCTCGATCGATTTGGCTCGCTTCATCGCCTTAGCCGCCCGATGCCCGACAAAGCCCCGGTCGGGCGCGAGCTGCCCATCCGGCTTATGCCCGATTTTGGTGCGCTCGAGCGCATCCGACCAGTCCGCCTTCTGACGGGAGGCTGCTTGAAGCCGGACGATCTCCTTTTTCAGCCGCTCGTTTTGCGCCAGCGCAAACCCGTCCTGCCAATCCCGGTTTTGCTGCCAGCTTGTGTAATTTCCCTGCTGCACCTCGATGTCCGCACGGTTGATCGAAAGGATGTGGTCACACACCCGGTCGAGCAGATCACGGTCGTGCGAGACGAGCAGAAAGCCCTGCTTCCCGGCAAGATAATCGGCGACCAGCTCCCGCCCCGCCGCATCAAGGTGGTTGGTCGGCTCATCGATCAGCGCAAAGCCGTCGGGACGCAAAAACAGGGCGCAGAGCAGCAGCCGGGTTCGCTCCCCATGGCTCAGCGTTGCAAAGGGGCGGGTCAGCAGCGACGGGGAAATCCCCATCAAGCCGCATTCCCGCTCAATTTTCGCGTCGATGGTATATCCGTCGGCTGCCTGATAGCGCTCGAGCAGCTCGCCGTATTGATGCAGCGCGTCCTCCCCGCCGTCGGCCAAAAGGGCTTCCATTTGAGCTTCCCACGCATTGAAGGGCGCGACACTCTCGCGCACCACCAGGAGAGCCGATCGAGACGTATCCCCCGGATCGAACGGAAAATAGGTGAAGGTGACCGGAGCCTCGATGCTGCCGCGATAGGGATAACGGCCAAGCAGCAGCGAAAGCAGCGTGGTTTTCCCCCTGCCGTTTCGCCCGATCAGCCCGAGCCGCCAGCCGGTGTCGAGCACAAGGGAAGCGTCCTCAAAAATGGGGTCAAAGCTCCCCTCATAGGTAAAAGAAAGATTGGAAATCTGAATCTGGGACATCCATGCACCTCCGTGGGAGTCTCGCAAAGGAGCTCCCGGGCAAACAAAAAACGGCGGCAGAAAGCACGATGCCTCTACAGCCGTTTTCCCGCTCGCGGGCGCAAGGGCGCGGCAAAGCCGCGCAAAAGGGCTGTAACTGTAACCCGGCGTTCCTGCCCCGCGCGCAAGCAAACCAAGACGACCT
>CAZVAV010000305.1:0-3065 GCA_964625135.1 uncultured Oscillospiraceae bacterium
TGGCAACAAAGCGAGAGGCGCTGCCCAGCATCTCCTCGACGACCGGATGGCGGCCGTCTTCAATGATAATCGACCCGTCTGTCGTAATCTGCGGTCGGCAATAGCCCTTTTCGGCGGCGAGCGTCGCAAAGGAGCAGAATACGTCGAGCTGCGCCAGCGCGTCGGCAGTCGTTTGAATCCGGGCGGTTTCGGCGGCGATTTCGTTGCGCAGCTCCTCGTAAAGCCGCAGCTCAAGAACGATAAGCCGCTCGCGTCCAGAAAGGATTTTGTCCTCAAGATCCTTGAGCTCCTGCGTGATGTACCGCTCGCAGTTAGCAAGCGTCTGCTTTCGGATGTACTCGGCGGGCACCTGATCCTTATAGGAATTGGTAATTTCAATGTAATAACCGAACACCTTATTGAACCCAATCTTGAGGTTCTTGATGCCGGTACGCTCCCGTTCGGCGGCCTCGGTCTGCGCGAGATACTCCTTGGTGTGGGTGAGCATCCGGCGGATTTCATCGAGGTCGGCATTGTAGCCATCCCGGATGAACCATCCCTCCTTGGTAGAAACCGGAGGCTCGTCCATCATCGCTTCCTCGATCCGTGCCGCGATTTCCTCCAGCGGGTCAATCCGGGAATAAATCTCCGAGAGCAGCCGTGTTTGGCAGTCCGAAAGTCTTCCCTTAATATCGGGCAGCTTTTTCAGCGTCGAGGCAAAGCTGCAAAGCTCCCGCGGGTTGGTTGCTCCGCAGACAATTCTTGTCAGCAGCCGTTCGAGATCGTAGACCCCGCCCAGCTGCTCGGTCAGATCGAGCCGCAGCATGCTGTCCGCAAAAAGCTCGTCGACCGCGTTAAGCCGCTTTTCAATCATGACCGGATGTGCCAGCGGCTGCTCCAGATAGCGGCGTAGCAGCCGTTTTCCCATCGCCGTCTCGGTTTTATCGATCACCCAAAGCAGGCTTCCGCGCTTTTCGCCGCTGTGCATCGTCTGGGTCAGCTCCAGATTGCGCCGCGCCGTTGCGTCAAGCAGCATGTACCGTTCCTCGCTGTACCGCTCAAGCGCGACCAGACGCTCGACGCCGGTCTTTTGCGTCTCGTGCAGATAGTGCAGCAATCCGCCAAGGGCACAGATAATCTGACGATCGGCCGCCGCGCCACCCAACGCACAGGCAGCCTCTCCGAACTGATCGGCAATCAACCTCTTTGGAGCCTCGCCGAGATAGGCAGCCTCCCCAAGCACGTCCGCACAGCAGTGCAAACGCTCCCTGAGGAAGCTGCCCATTTCGGTGAAGGATAAAAAAGCATCGTTAAAGACGACCTCGCTCGGGGAAAAGCGGGTCAATTCGTTTTTCACACCGGCAAGCGCATTCGCGGCGAGCAGTGTAACAAAGACCTGCCCCGTCGAAATGTCCGCAAAGGCAAGTCCAAAGCCATCCTCGGCGGCATAGACCGAGGCGATGAAATTATTGGCGCCTTCATCGAGCAGATTCGCTTCGATCAGCGTGCCGGGGGTCACCACCCGGATGACCTCCCGTTTCACCAGCCCTTTGACCTGCTTGGGATCTTCGGTCTGCTCACAGATGGCGACCTTATACCCCTTTTGAATCAATCTGGCGATATACGCCTCGCAGCTGTGATAGGGGACGCCGCACATCGGTGCGCGCTCCTCCTGCCCGCAGTCCCGGCCAGTCAAGGTCAGCTCGAGCTCGCGGGAAGCGGTAAGCGCATCGTCGTAGAACATTTCGTAGAAGTCCCCGAGACGAAAGAAAAGAATATGATCCTTGTGCTGCTCCTTAATCTCGAAATACTGCTGCATCATGGGGGAAAGCGGCGTCATCCTATCAACTCCGTTACAAAATTTCGTGTATCCCTGAGGTCTTAGTGGCAGCCCCCGCAGGAACCGCAGGAGCCCGAGCAGGAGGCCTGCTGCTCAATCAGATCGGGGTCCTGTCCGTTGGCGCTGCCGGAAATGATCTGAGAGATGAAGTTAAGGATCGACTCCAGCTCCGCCTTCGCCTGATTGTAGGCGACCATCTCGGGGGCGGTGGTAATCGCCTCATAAAGTCCGCGCAGCTCCTCATCGAGCTGATTGACACGATCCTGATCCCGCTCCTGCTCCGCCTTGACGATTTCCTGATTGAGCTGATTTCTCAGCTCGGTAAAGCGAGCCATCTGCGCGCCAAGCTCCGGGGACTTTTCGGTTGCCGCGTTGGCGGCGAGCATCTTGAGATACCGCTCGTCCTTTTGCAGTGTGTGTCCGAGCTCGCGGGCCATCTGAATGATATCCATGTTAATTTCTCCTTTTGAATTTTCATTTTATCGTCACGACTCAAGCTCTATTTCATTCAAGAATCGTACCTACCATTGCCCAGTTCATCGCTTTCGTAATCTTTACGTTTACAAAACGGCCGATCATCGAGGCGTCTCCCTGCATTTCGACAATCACATTGCCCTCGGTTCTTCCGGCGAGGTAGCCGTCGCCGCTCTTGCCGGGAGAATCAATCAGCACCCGCTGGATGCTGCCGAGCATCCCTGTGTTAAGCTCGGCGCAGAGCTTCTGCTGAACCTCCAGCAGCTCACGAAACCAACGGGACTTCTCCCCCGAAGAAACCGGATCGGGCATTTCGGCCGCCGGCGTACCGGTTCTGCGGGAGTAAATAAAGGTGAAAAGAGCGTTATAACGCACCGTTTGGATCAACGAGAGCGTTTCCAGAAACTCCTCTCTGGTTTCTCCCGGAAAGCCGACGATAATGTCGCTCGAGAAGGTCACGTCCGGCATCCTGCTTTTCGCATACGCGATCAGCTCGAGATAGCCGTTGATGTCGTAGTGGCGGTTCATCGCCTTGACCACCCGGTCGGAGCCGCTCTGCACCGGAAGATGAATGTGGTGGCAGATATGGCGGCCTTCGGCAATCACGTCAATCAGCTCTTTGGTGCAATCCTTCGGATGCGAGGTCATAAACCGCAGCCGAAATTCCCCGTCAATCCCGTCGAGACGGCGCAGCAGCGTGGGAAAATCACAGGGCACGGACAGTCCCTTTCCATAAGAATTGACGTTCTGCCCGAGAAGGGTGATCTCCCGG
>CAZVAV010000306.1:0-3060 GCA_964625135.1 uncultured Oscillospiraceae bacterium
ATCATGATCTTGCTCAGAACATAATTGAGGACGACCACAACCCCGCTGTTGACGATTTTGATGATCGAGCTGTTAAAGTGAAAAAAGCCGACCAGCAGCCACATCAAAGCCTGATCCGCTCCGCCCGAGAGGATGCGGCTATTGACAAAACGCAAAAACTCCCGGCCAAGCTCCCGCCAGCCCCTGCTCTTGGTGCGAAAGACAAAAAGCTTATTGGTCACGTAGGCAAACAAAACGGTGACCACCCATGCGGTGATATTACTCACCATATAATTGACATCAAGCGCCCAATTCAGCGCAAAATAAACCCCCAGGTTGACGACGGCGGTCATGGTTCCGAACAGAACATAAAGCACCGTCTCCCGGTCAAGCTTTTTCGGGAATATTGCCACAGGGCAGCGCTCCTTCCCAGAATTGGTCATTGCAGACCTTCCACAACATCTATTGTACCCGGCCGGCAGAGGATTTACAAAGTGCTTTGCCAAAACAATCAGACGATCTTGGTCGTCCATTCGGTAAGATCCCACAGGTCGGTGACGACGCCCTGATAGAACTCCGGTTCATGGCTGACCAAAAGCACCGTCCCCTTATAGGCATCGACCGCCCGGCGCAGCTCCTCCTTCGCGTCGATGTCGAGGTGGTTGGTCGGCTCGTCGAGCACCAGCAGGTTGCATTCCCGCTGCATCAGCTTGCAGAGCCGCACCTTCGCATTCTCTCCGCCCGAGAGCACACGCATCTGGCTGGTAATATGCTCGTTGGTCAATCCGCAGCGGGCGAGCGCCGCGCGCACCTCGCCCTGATTGAGGCTGGGAAACGCGTCCCACATCACCTCAAAGGCGGTGCGGTCGGTCGTCTCCTCCTCCTGTTCAAAATAACCGATCTCGAGAAACGGGTCAAGCTCGATCGAGCCGGAGATCGGGGAAATCAGCCCGAGCAGCGTTTTGAGCAGGGTGGTCTTTCCCAGTCCGTTCACCCCGCGGATGGCGACCTTCTGGTTTCGCTCAAGGTGCAGGCTCATCGGGCGGGTGAGCGGCGTGTCATAGCCGAGGATCAGCTCGCCCGCCTCGATCACCACCCGGCCGGGTGTGCGAGCCGACGAAAAGCCGAAGGTCGGCTTGATCTTTTCCTTGGCGAGGGTGATGACCTCCATTTTGTCGAGCTTCTTCTGGCGGCTCTTGGCCATGTTGCTGGTGGCGACTCGCGCCTTGTTGCGGGCGACAAAATCCTCCAGAACGGCAATCTCCTTCTGCTGCTTCTCGTAGGCCGCCTCAAGCTGCCGCTTTTTTAAGGCATACATCTCGGTAAAATAATCGTAGTTGCCAGCATAGCGGGTGAGATGGGCATCCTCAACGTGGTAGATCACATTGACCACATCGTTGAGAAACGGGATGTCATGGGAAACGAGAAGAAAGGCGTTCTCGTAGTTCTGCAAAAAGTTTTTGAGCCAGCGGATATGATTTTCATCGAGAAAGTTGGTCGGCTCGTCGAGAATCAGAATCATCGGGTTCTGCAAAAGCAGCTTGGTCAGCAGCACCTTGGCTCGCTGCCCTCCACTGAGCGCATCGACAGGGGTATCAAGCCCGATGTCGCCGAGCCCCAGCCCGTTGGCATATTCCTCGATGCGGGAATCGATGATGTAAAAGCCCGCCTGCTCAAGAATTTCCTGCATTTCGCCGACATCCTCGAGCAGCGCCGTCATCTCCTCCTC
Source organism: uncultured Oscillospiraceae bacterium (assembly GCA_964625135.1). GTDB lineage: Bacteria > Bacillota > Clostridia > Oscillospirales > Ruminococcaceae > Yanshouia. Next base: position 1,709 of record CAZVAV010000306.1, read on the forward strand.
GCCGCAGTCGGCCATCCGCTCATAGTCGTGCAGAATTTCCTGTTCCATCTCGAACAGACCCGTAAACGCCTCACGCAGCGCCTCACGGATGGTTTTTCCGGGGGTCAGGGTGGAAAACTGATCGAGATAGCCTGTCGTGATATGGCGGCACCACGCAACCGTCCCCTCATCGGGCTGGAGCTTGCCGGTGATGATGCTCAGAAAGGTGGTTTTTCCCTCTCCGTTGGCGCCGACCAGACCGATATGCTCCCCTTTGAGCAGCCGCAGCGAGGCGTTTTCCAGAATTCTTCGTCCGCCAAAGCCGTGGGTAACCTTCTCTACCGTTAAAATACTCATAGTTCCTCCATATGATACGCAGTCAAACTGTATTATATCCGATCCTGCGCCTCCGGGCAAGGTTTGTACCCCCCGTCCACAAAAAGTTTACCGTTGCCTCCTTGACAAAACCGGTGACGGGATGGTAGATTGGTAGAGCATTTTTATTAAACCCCAGAGCTCACAAGTGTCCCTCCAATAAGGATGTTTACGAAAATCAGAATTGTTTAGCATGACAGCCAAGCGATGACCGATGAATTGTAAATAAACTTATTGGAGGGTTTGCTATTATGGCAAAAATTGAATTGGACTATATTGAGATTGACGGATTGCTTTATCCAAACATCGAAACAGGCATGGAGCATATTGAGGGCGACTTGGGAAAGTACGGCATTTTGCGGCTGCGGTATCTGCATGATCACAAGCGGAGTTTGTATCGTGAATTATTCTTGACCGGCAAGCTGGCGCAGCATTGTAAGACGCATATCTTCCTGTTTTTCAATCGTCTGGTTGACATCCCCAAAAACGGTGTATTTTGCAGATGGGAATAGTTTCCGCAGTATTTCAAAGTGGATACTGTAGTAATCCTGTGCCTCATCTATTACAACTTGCCGGATATGCTTGAAGTTCCCGTTCGGACTAATCAAAAGCTGCAAATAAGCAGCGGCCAAGGCATCCTCGTTTTTAAGGGTCGCCTCCGCAATCATCTTTTGCGAATACAAAAGAATTTCTTCGATATTAACAGGTAGTTCAATGCCATCAGCGAAGGTTAGCAGCAGGCCATCTATGCTGATGAGTTTTTTGTATAGCGCAACGCTATTGAGATTCACAAACTTATCAACTTGCAGGGCAAGTCTGGTATGTTCCTCTATAGAAAGCAGCCTTGCATATTCCTCCCAATCAAAAGGGTGATTCTCGTCATCCCGTGCTTGTTTCAATAGCTTTGGCATCCTGCTCTCACGCAACTTATGAATTTCTTGAAAAATATAATGCCGAAGATGGTTTAGTCTAATCGATAAAGGTGTGCCGCTATCCAT
>CAZVAV010000307.1:0-3056 GCA_964625135.1 uncultured Oscillospiraceae bacterium
GGCAAAATTTCAAAGGGAGGAATCTGCCTCCTTTCTAACGCGAACAGCCCCTCCCAAAATTAGGAGGGGCTGTTCGCGTTATTTACATACCGTCAATTCGCCGAACTAGACATGTGCCGCAGAAAGAGAAGCCGCATCGCCGAGGAAGCCGCCACAACGCCCAGCGCAATCGCGCCGGTCACACTCATCGCCAGCAGCCCGGTCGAGAGAAAGAGGTCGGTCTCCCCATTGAGGGCGTGCAGCATCGCCTGATAGATCGGGCCGCCCGGCACCAGCGGAATCAGCGCGGGGGTCAGATAAACCGGTACCGGGGCACGCTGAACGCGCGCCATCAGCTCGGCATAGGCGGTGATGGAAAGGCTGGCGATAAAGTTCTGCATCAACGGCCCCTGCGCGGCGGCAAGGGTGTAGAAAAGCCATCCGATGCCGCCCCCAATCGCGGCGGCAACGAGCTTTTTCCCCCGCAGGTTAAAAAATACCCCGAAGCAGAGCGAGGCGAGCGCGGCGTAGCATACCGCCATCACACCACCCCCATCGACAGCCCGCGGAGGACGGCGAGCGAGCACATCACGCCAATTGCCACGCAGGTTGCGATCAGCAGCGCCTCCGCGCTCTTCATCACCCCGGTGACAAGGTCTCCGGCAATGAGATCCCGCATCGAATTGGTCATGATCAGCCCCGGAACAAGCAGCATCAGGACGCTGATGCTCACAATATCCCGGTTGAGCGTGCGCCAGAAAAGCGAACAGAACCCCGTGCCAAAGACGCAGACCGCGCCACCGACAATGTTGCTCAGCGTCGAGCCGCCATCGGTTCGCTCCATATGGGTTGCGATCAGGCGGACGGCGATTCCGGTGAGCAGCGCGGAGACCGCCTCGGGCAGTCCGCCGCCAAAGAGCAGCGCGAAGGCTCCGGCGCCCAGCGCCGCCGCGGCCAGCTGCTGGAGCAGGCTGTAGCGAGGCAGGCTGTTGATTTCATGCAGGGCGGTGAGAATTTCCTGCTCATCAGGCTGGTCGGCGCAGATGCGCCGTGCAAGGGCATTGAGCGCGTCAACCCGCGCGAGATTGCTGTCGGTGCGATAGGCTCTCCGGGTCTGGGTAAAGGTTCTCCCCTGTTCATCGCTGATGGTGACCACCAGACTGGCGGGGATTGCGAAAACGTCGGCTCGCGCGCGGTAGGCACTGGCGATCCGGCAGACGGTGTCCTCGACCCGGTGAATCTCCGCACCGCTCGTCAGCAGGCGAAAGCCAATTTCTGTTGTGAGGTCGCTGAGCTTTTTGATGTCCATCCTCTCTGTCCTTTCGGAAAATCCAACTTCTACGTTATTATAAACGCTTCTTCCGAAAAAGAACAGGGGGCAGCGGCGGAAATTTTGTCTTTCTGTCACATTCCTTGGGGGATGGAGCGCTCATCGGCGAAAGACAGTTTTCCCCCTCAGAATGGTCTCGGTCACCGTGAGCCTGCGCAGGTCATCGGGTGCGACGGTGAGCGGATTTCCATCGAGCAGGACAAAATCAGCTCGCTTGTCCGGCGCGATCGAGCCCTTTTCCCCCTCCTCAAAGTACTGGCGGGCCGCGTCGATGGTGATGGCGCGCAGCGCCTGCATCGGGGTAATCCGCTGTGCCTCCCCCATCGAAACCCCGCCTTGAGAAATCCGGTTGACGGCGCACCAAAGGGTGAACAGCATATCGGGCGGCAGCACCGGCGTATCCTGATGCAGCGTAAACGGCAGCGCCCGCTCCGCCGCGTCGTGCAGAGGGCTGATCCGAAAGGCTCGTTCCCCAAGATTTTTGCGGTGTACATCCCCCCAATACCAGAGATGCGCCGCAAAAAACGAGGGGATCATCCCGAGCGGCTTCATCCGGTCGAGCTGGTCGGCTCGCACCGTCTGGGCATGGATCATCACCGGCCGCAGCGGCGCCACGGCGCAGCGGCGGTTCTCCCGCTCAAACGCGCTGATCAGCTGATCGGCAGCCGCGTCCCCGTTGCAGTGTGCCAGCAGCTGCACCTGCTCGGCGCAGGCGCGGTGCACCAGCTGCTCGAGCGCCCCATCCTCATGCACCGGATAGCCGCGATAGATGCTCTCCCCTTCATAGGGCTTGGAAAGCCATGCGGTTTTCCCCTGCGGGGAGCCATCCAGAAAAACCTTATAGCCCCCGAGCCGCAGCCCTTTTTCGCCTCTCCCGCTCCAGCGCCGCTGCGCGATCGGCGGAGCCTGCTCGGTGATGTCGCAGTAGGCGATCAAGTCCAGAACCAGCGCGTCCTGCTCGGCCAGGGCTCCCAGCAGCGCCAGCTCGCCCGCGCGCGCCATCCCCTCCTGCGCCGTCGAAATTCCGTAGCTTAGGTAGCGGCGCTGCGCCTCGGCAAAATCAGCGGTCATGCGCCCCGGTGTGACGGCAGGCGCGGCCTGTGCGTAGCGAACGAACGCGGTTTCCTCCAGATAGCCGTTCGGCTCGCCGTTCTCTCTCCTGCCAATCCGCCCTCCGTCGGGATCAGGGGAGGCGGCGTCAAGCCCCATCCGGCGCAGCGCCTCGGAATTCGCCACCCCCATATGCCCCGACGCATGGGAGATGAGAACCGGACGGTCGGGAAAGGCGGCGTCAAGCACGGTTCGGTCGGGGTGTCGCCGCTGCGAAAGCAGGTTGTGATCGTAGCCAAAGCCGATCACCCACTCGGACTTCCCGCGCGGGGGTGCATATTGCTTCAGCAGTGCCGTCACCGACGCAAAGCTGTCCGCCTGCGCGAGCGGCACAAGCGAGAGGGTCGCGGCAAAGGCGGAGATATGGCTATGGGAATCGAGAAAGGCGGGCAGCATCGTTTGCCCGTGCAGCGATACCTCCTGCACGCCGGGCAGCGCCAGTGCCCGAAGCTCCGCCCGGGTTCCAGCCGCAAGGATGCGATCCCCCCCGGTGAGAACCGCCTCGGCCGGTTTTTCCAATGTGACAATCTCTCCGCCCGAATATAGAATCTGCTGCTGCATCAAAATCACACTCCCTGCTGCTTGTGTCTCGCCACGGACTTTTTTTATACCGGCGGCGAAGGCCGGGGGCTGTTTG
>CAZVAV010000308.1:0-3053 GCA_964625135.1 uncultured Oscillospiraceae bacterium
GATTGAAATTGAGAGAACCGATGTGTTTCGCCCGCTGACCAACGACGAGATTGCCTCGGGAGTGATCGCTCCCTTAGCGCCGATCGTTGTTTCAGCCCCCAAGGCCACACCGGCTCCCGTTGCCGCGCCCGCCCCGGCCCCCAAGGCCGCCGCACCGGCTCCCGCTGCCGCGCCCGCTGCTGCCCCCAAGGCCGCTGCACCCGCCGCTCCGGTTGCCGCTGGCGCCGGTTCCATCACCGCTCCGATGAGCGGCACCATCCTCAAGACTCTTGTTTCGGTCGGCGATTCGGTCAAGTCCGGCCAGTGCGTGCTCGTGCTTGAGGCGATGAAGATGGAAAATGAGATTTTTGCCCCCTGCGACGGCATCGTTCGCGAGCTTTCTGTTTCGCAGGGTGTCGCTGTCCAGCCCGGCCAGACTCTGATGGTCATCGGCTGATCCGTTATAGTTGCATCGAATGTCTCCGTTGCCCTTGGCGTCGGGGATGTACGAATACAGTGAAAAGGAATAGTGGAGGTTTTACTTATGGGAAAAGTGATTACCCTGTCTGAGGCAATTTCCAAGTTCGTCCATAACGGCGATCACATCTGCTTTGGCGGATTTACCACCAACAGAAAGCCCTATGCTGCCGTCAGAGAGATTCTGCGTCAGGGGCTCGGAGATTTTGTCGTTGAAGCCGGCCCCGCCGGCGGCGATTGGGACATGCTCATCGGCGAGGGCCGGGTGAAGGCCTATATCAACTGCTACACCGCCGACTCGGGCGTAACCAACGTCTCGAGACGCTTCCGTGCCGCCTACGAGAAGGGCGAGCTGATCATGGAGGACTATTCTCAGGACGCCCTCATGCTCATGCTGCATGCTGCCTCGCTTGGCCTGCCCTTCCTGCCTGTCCGCCTGATGATGGGCTCCTCGCTCACCGAGATGTGGGGAATCTCCAAGGAGGTCAGAAAAACCATCGAGAAGCTGCCCGACGACAAGTTTGTCTATGTCGACAACCCCTTCAACCCCGGTGAGAAGGTTGTCGCTCTGCCGGTTCCGCGGATCGATACCGCGATCATTCACGTCCAGAAGGCTTCCCCCGACGGCACCTGCGCGATCGAGGGAGACGAGTTCCACGACGTTGACATCGCCGTTGCGGCCAAGAACGTCATCGTCACCTGCGAGGAGGTTGTCTCGAACGAGGAGATCCGCCTCGATCCCACCAGAAACTCGATCCCGCCCTTCTGTGTGTCGGCCGTTGTTCACTGCCCGTACGGCGCTCATCCGTCCCAGTGCTACAACTACTACGACTATGACAATCCCATGCTCAAGGAGTACGGCTCTGCCTCCAAGACCGATGAGGACTTCAAGGCGTTCCTCGACAAGTACGTTTACGGTGTCAAGGATCATTACGAGTACCTTGATAAGGTCGGTGCGTCTCGTCTGCTCAAGCTCAAGTCTGTTCCCGGTTTTGGCTACGCCACCACGGTTAAGTAAGGTAGAAGGTAGGAGGGTACTATAATGGCTGATTACACCAACTATACCAATAAAGAGATGCAGGCTGTGACCATTGCGAAGGTCATCCAGAACGGCCAGATCGTCATCGTCGGCACCGGCCTTCCGCTGATTGGCGCCTCGCTTGCCAAGCGGGTTTTCGCGCCGGGCTGCGAGCTCATCGTCGAGAGCGGTCTGATGGACTGCTCGCCCATCGAGGTTCCGCGTTCGGTTGGCGACAACCGCTTCATGGCGCATTGCGCGGTGCAGTGGCCGAACTACCGCTTTGTCGGCTTTGAAGCCAACGAGTGGCTGCATGACGGCGAGCGCCTGATCGCCTTTATCGGCGGCGCGCAGATCGATCCCTATGGTAACGTCAACTCGACCTCGATCGGCGATTACCATCATCCCAAGACCCGTTTCACCGGCTCGGGCGGCGCGAACGGAATCGCCACCTATGCCAACACGGTCATCATGATGCAGCACGAGAAGCGCCGCTTCATGAACAAGATCGACTATATCACCAGCCCCGGCTACATCGACGGCCCCGACGGACGCGCGAAGATGGGTCTGCCCACCAACCGCGGCCCGCAGATGGTTGTTACCGACCGCGGCATTATGAAGTTCGACGAGAAGACCAAGAGAATGTACCTCGCCGGCTACTATCCCACCTCCTCCCCCGAGGATGTCATCGAGAATACCGGGTTTGAAATCGACGTGTCCCGCGCCGTCGCGCTCGAAGCTCCCGATCCCGAGGTTATCCGCATGATCCGTGAGGAGATCGATCCCGGCCAGGCCTTTATTCAGGTTCCCACCGAGGAGCCCAAGGCCTAAGACCGAAAAAGAAAGCGGCTATAAGACACACAAGGAGGAAATACACGCATGAGCAATTATTCGATGCCCCGCTACTTTCAGAATATGCCCGTGATCGGCAAACCTCTGGCCAACCCCAATGCGGAGAATGAGGCTGAGATCAAGGCGAAGGAAGCGGTGATCCACGAAAAGGAAGAGGCAGCTCTTGAGTTTGGCCGCTCCACCGAGAGCCTCAACGCCGAGGGACAGCTGACCGCCATGCAGCGCGTTTATCAGCTGATCGACGCCGGCACCTGGTGCCCGCTCAACACCCTTTACAATCCCGGCAACAACAAGGACGGCTCGACCGCGATCATCAAGGGACTTGGCCGCATCGGCGGCAAGTGGGCGGTCATCGTCGCCTCCGATAACAAGAAGCTCGCCGGCGCTTGGATTCCCGGTCAGGCCGAAAACCTGCTGCGTGCGTCCGACACCGCCAAGCGCCTGCGGATTCCGCTGGTTTACGTCCTGAACTGCTCGGGCGTTAAGCTCGACGAGCAGGAGAAGGTTTATCCGAACCGCCGCGGTGGCGGCACCCCCTTCTACCGCAATGCCGAGCTTGCTCAGATGGGCATCCCGGTTCTGGTTGCCATCTATGGCACCAACCCGGCGGGCGGCGGCTATCACTCGATCTCCCCGACCATCCTGATTGCTCATGCCAACGCCAACATGGCGGTCGGCGGCGCGGGCATCCTCGGCGGCATGAACCCCAAGGGCTATGTCGACATGG
>CAZVAV010000309.1:0-3049 GCA_964625135.1 uncultured Oscillospiraceae bacterium
CGCTGTACAATATAATATATTATACTTTTAAGGGGGTTGCTTCCATGGTATTCCCACAAGAAAAATCAAGCTACACATTTGCCGACTACCTCTCATGGAAAGGAGAAGGCAGGATTGAGATCATGGACGGGCAAATCATCATGATGGCTCCTCCCTCAAGACTGCACCAGAAAATTAGCGGGGAGCTTTTTAGGCAGCTTGCCAATTTTTTGGAAGGAAAAAAATGCGAGGTCTACGCCGCTCCTTTTGCTGTGCGTCTGTTTGAAGAAGAGGAAGACACACTCGACGATGTTCAAACGGTATTTGAACCAGATATCGCAGTGATCTGCGATAAAAACAAGCTGGATGACCATGGCTGCAAGGGCGCTCCCGACATGATAGCAGAGATTCTTTCTCCGTCTACCGCTCGCCATGATTGGCTATTGAAAATGCGCCGATATCAACAGGCTGGGGTGAAAGAGTATTGGATTGTAAGCCCTAAAGAACAGTCTGTTCAAGTTTTTACGCTGGATAACAACTACAGAGTATCGGAATCATATCGGTCTGATGATATCGCAAAGGTCAATGTGTTGAATGGATGCTTTATAGAATTATCTAAGGTCTTTGCCGACGAATGAATACGGCGAGTATTATCGCCTATGCCGGGCGAACTGAAAAAGCGACGATACCCAGACGTTCTCACGTTAGGGTATCGTCGCTTTACTTAAAAAGGCTTAATAGCTCTCCCGCTTCTTTTTCTGCGCCTTGCGCACAACCACCACAATGCTGATCATCACAGCGGCGAGCAGCAACGCGGGCACCAGCCAGAAGGTAAAGTTCTCGTCGTCGGCGAGCAGCTCCTTCCAGCCCGCGTCGAGCGCCTTGTTCAGCTCGTCGGACAGGGAGGCAAAGTAGGTCGCGTTGGAGATGACCGGCTGCTCGGGGTAAGCGATCTTATTTTGGGTGATCTCCTCATCGAGCAGCGCGAGCGACGCGGTATTCGGCGTGGAGTAGCCGATATACTCGCAGTTGGCCGCGCCTACCTGAGGCTCGCACATGAAGTTGATATACAGCTCGGCGGCTTCCTTCTGCTTCGCGCCCTTGGGGATGCACATGCCGTCGACAAAGATATTGGTGCCCTCCCGGGAAAAAGCGGCGGCCAGATCGGGGTTGTCGTCAATCATGGTCAGTGCGTCGCCTGCGTAGTACGGAGCAACGGCAGCCTCCCCCGAGGCCATTTTATCAAAAATTTCATCCATGACATACGCCTGAACCAGCGGCTTCTGCTCCTTGAGCAGGGCGGTCGCCTTGTCGACCTGCTCCTGATTCTCGGGGTTCAGCGGAAATCCAAGCTTGCGCAGCGCGATGCCGTAGGCGTCGCGGGGGTTATTGAACATCAGAATATTGCCCTTATACTTCTCGTTCCAGAGCAGATCCCAGGTCTCAACGTCGGTATCGGGCGAAACAATGGTGGTGTTGTAGATGAGCACCACCGTGCCCCAGGTGTAGGGAATCGAATAGGCGCCGTCGGGATCATAGTTCATTCCCAGCAGCGAGGGGTCGATATAGGAAAGATTGGGGATATTCGCCTGATTCAGCGGCTCGAGCATATCCTCCTTGACCATCCGCCCGATCATATAGTCGGAGGGGATGATCACGTCGTAGTTCGATCCACCGGCACGCAGCTTGGCATAGAGCTCCTCATTGGTGGCGTAGAAGGTGTAGTTGACCTTGATACCGGTCAGCTCCTCAAACGCCGCGTTGACGTCGAGGGAATCCTCCTCGCCGTTGGAGATATACTCGCCCCAGTTATACACATTGATGCTGATGTCCTGCCCCTTAAAGCGGGTGTAGTAGTCGGCATCCATCCCCGCAAACATCGCCTGATTGTCATAGGCAAGGGAGGAAACCGCACCGAGCAGAACGAGGAGAGTCGCAAGAGCAGCCGCAAAGATTTTTTTCATTTATCTATCTCCTTTTTTATCGCCTTTGGCGATTACTACGATTAATAAGCCTTCTGCACCGTCTCGCGCTTGGCCTCAATATAATTGGACAGGGTCAGCACGCCGAGCACCACAAGGAAGACGATGGTGGACAGCGCGTTGATCTCGGGCGAAACCTTCTTTCGGGTCATCGCATAGATGGTGATTGGCAGGGTGGAGAAGGTTGGCCCCGAGACAAAATAGCTGATGATAAAGTCATCCAGTGAGAAGGTAAACGCCATCAAAAAGCCGGAGATGACCCCCGGCATCACCTCGGGAATCACCACCTTGAGAAAGGCCATCGCGGGATTACAGCCGAGATCGAGCGCCGCGTCATAGATATTCTGATCCATCTGACGCAGCTTGGGGATGACGTTGAGGATGACATAGGGGATTGAAAAGGTAATATGCGCCAGAATCAGGGTTAAAAAGCCCATCTCAAGCGGCACGCCCATCCGATCCCGGATAAAGACAAACAGCAGCATCAGCGAGACGCCGGTAACAATTTCGGGGTTGATGATCGGCATATAGGTGATGTTGAGCACCAGTGATTTGGCCCAGCGTCCCATTGCGTTGATGCCGATCGCCGCCAGCGTTCCGATCACGGTAGCAAAGACCGCCGAGATAATCGCGATCAGCAGGGTATGACCCAGAGACGAAAGAATCGCCTCATTGGTAAAGAGCTTTTGATACCAGTCGAGGGTAAAGCCAGTCCAGAGAGCCCGTGACTTCGACTCGTTAAACGAGAAAACGGCCATGACCACAATCGGCGCATAAAGGAAAGCCATGACCAGCCCGACATAGCCGGTGTTAAGCAGAGAGCGCTTCTTCATATAATCATGCCCTCCTTGTCCTCTTCATTGAGCTGGTTGAGCATACTCATGCAGAATAGAATGAGGATCATCAGGCCGAGCGAAATCGCGGCGCCGAGATTCGGGTTGTAGGCGTTGCCTAAAAATTGTAGCTCAATCAAATCGCCGATCATCATGTTCGAGCCGCCGCCCAGCATCCGGGAGATGATAAAGGTCGAGACGGCCGGAACAAAGACCATCGTGATGCCGGTCATAATCCCCGGCATCGAGAGCGGC
>CAZVAV010000310.1:0-3042 GCA_964625135.1 uncultured Oscillospiraceae bacterium
TGCACCTTAACATCCTTCATATACATGGCTCATATCTCCTAACGTCATCAAAATTTCAAGCTCAAGCTTCACTGTTCTATTCTTATTATACGGTCGGGAGAGCGGCTCGTCAATCGCTTGGCGTCCCATTTTCCTCTCGCCCGGCTATTTTCTACGCATGGGCAATAAAATCGTCGATTTATCGAATCTCGTTGTGCATCATTACCATATATTTTTCAACATCATTATTAGATTATACACGACTGGAAGGAGAATCGCCGGAAGAAAATTTGCCGTTTTCACTTTTGTGACGCCCAGCATGTTGGTTCCGATCAGCAGCACGATGCAGTAGCCAACCATGCAAATCTCTCCAAGCAGGGGGGTTCCGACAAGCAGCGGGCGCAGCAGCGTGGCCCCCAGCGTAATTCCCCCCTGATAGAGCAGGATGGGAACGGCGGAAAAGATCACCCCATAGCCCAGCGTCGCGGCCAAAACAATCGCGAAGATGCCATCGAGGGTGGCTTTGACAAAAAGGACGCTGCTGTCCCCGTAAAGCCCATCCTGAATCGAGCCCAGAATCGCCATCGCCCCGACACAGAAGAGCAGGGACGCACCGACAAAGCCCTTGGCAAAGCCCTCCTGCCCGAGCCGCCGCTCAATGGCAAGGCCAAAGCCGGTGATCCTGTCCTCGATCTGCATCGCCTCGCCGAGCACTCCGCCGATCACGAGGCACAGCACCAGCATCATGCCCCCCTGGCTGCCGATTCCGCCGTCCGGACGGACGAGCAGCATCTGCTCCAGCACGCCGGTCAGCGAGATCATCACCACGCCAAGGCCGCCCGCCTGCATCGCGGCGTTCTGCACCCGCTCGGGCAGACCGCGCCGAAACACCAGACCCAATGTGCCGCCCGCCACAATGGCTGCGGCGTTGACAAGCGTTCCTGTCATTGCTCTCCCTCCCCGCACGACGGTGTGGCCCGCTCCGGAAATTTGGTCAAAAGCTTATGATCCTGCCGGGTCAACTCGACATTCTGATAGAGGTCGGGGCGGCGGCGAGCGGTAATCCGCAGCGACTGCACCCTGCGCCATCCGGCGATGTTGGCGTGATGTCCCGAGGTCAGCACCTCGGGCACCGCCCTGCCGCGCCAGACGGGCGGCCGGGTGTACTGCGGATACTCGAGCAGTCCGCCGTAGTGGCTCTCCTCGGTGTAGCACTCGGCGTCGGAGAGCACCCCGTCACAGAGGCGGCCGACCGCGTCGGTGACCACAAGAGCGGCCAGCTCGCCGCCGGTCAGCACATAGTCCCCCACCGAAAGCTCCTCGTCGACCATCTCCTCGATGAACCGCTCGTCCACCCCCTCGTAGTGGCCGCAGACCAGCAGAAGCAGCTCCTTCTCCGCAAGCTCAATCGCCTTTTGCTGGGTAAACACCGTTCCCTTGGGGGAGAGATAAACAATATGCGGGCGCGCCCCGTTTCGCCGCTGCGCATCCTCGCAGCAGCGGGCAAGCGGCTCGGCCTCGAGCACCATCCCCCGCCCGCCGCCGTAGGGGGTGTCGTCCACCCGGTGAAAGCGGTCGTCGGAATAGTCGCGGATGTTGACGCATTCGATCGAGAGCTTGCCCGCGCGGCGCGCTCGACCGATGATGCTCTCATCCACCACCCGTTCACACATCTCGGGAAAAAGGGTCGCAATCTCAATCCTCATCGTCGAACAGCCCCCTGAGCGGCCGGATCGTCATCCGGTTTTGCAGAAGATCGGTCGAGATGACCACCTGATCAATCACCGGAACCAGCCGAACCTTGCCGTCCGGAAAGGTAATATGATAGACATCGTTTGCCCCCGTTTCGGTCACATCGGTCAGAGTGCCGTAGGGATGTCCGTTATCGGCGTCCACTACCTCCATCCCAATGAGATCGGAAATAAAATATTCCCCATCCCCGAGCGGCATATCCTCCCGGGCAACCCAGAGCACCCGGCCGCGCAGCGCCTGCGCCTGCTCCACCGTATCGACGCCCTTGAGCTTGAGAAGCACGATGTTTTTATGGGCGCGGGAACGAAGCACCTCGACCGGGGTTTCCCCGCCATCGAAATACAGAGTTTTGATTCCTTCAAGCTCCTGCGGAGAATCGCACCAGGGCTGCAAGCGCAGCTCGCCGATTACCCCGTGGGTGGAAACGATCTTCCCGCATTCAAGAAACGACTTTTTCATGCCGCTCTCCTTTCACTTTGACATGCCGAAGCGTCGAAAAAAACGCCGCGCTGCGAAATGCGTTCGGCAAATCGTCGCGCGGCGTCCTTTGTTGCTGTGGTACGCGCCGGAAGGGCTTTAGTCGATCTCAACGATCGGCTTTTCGCCGGTCTGGCCGGCAGCGGCTCGCACAACGGTGCGGATCGCCTTGGCGATCCGACCCTGCTTGCCGATAACCCGGCCCATGTCCTGCGGCCCGACATGCAGGTGGTAAACCACCGTGCGATCTTCAGTCGAGGGACCAGCCGTGACGGTTACCGCATCCTTATCCTCGACAAGGCCTTTGGCAATGATGCTGATTAACTCTTCCATCCTGCCCTCCATTGCTGCTTACAGCAGGTCGTTCTTCTTCATCAGAGCGCGCACCGTCTCGGTGGGCTGAGCGCCGTTCGCGATCCACTTCTTGGCCTTCTCGGTGTCAAGCTTGACAACCGAGGGCTCGCGGGTGGGATCGTAAACGCCGATCTCCTCGATGAATCTGCCGTCGCGGGGATATCTGGAATCCGCAACCACAATTCGGTAGAAGGGAGCCTTCTTGGCGCCCATACGGCGAAGTCTTATTTTAACAGCCATTTCTGTCACCTCCTGATTATTTTTCCTCTTGGCCTTTATTTTCACCCGTGGGGGGTAAAAACCATCTTAAAAGGGCATCATCCCGCGTCCGAACATCCCGCGGCCTTTTTTGGAGCTGAGGGTCTTCATCATCTTCTGCATCTGTTCAAACTGCCGCAGAATCCGGTTGACGTCCTCCACTCTGGTGCCGCTGCCCGCCGCGATGCGGCGCTTGCGCTTGGGGTCGATGATCGAGGGCTT
>CAZVAV010000311.1:0-3000 GCA_964625135.1 uncultured Oscillospiraceae bacterium
CGACATCGTCTGGAAGGACGGGGCGCACTGCTCCTTCGCCCTTTATTCCCGCCAAAAACGGCTGACCGAGCTTTCCCTCTGCGTGCCGGGACGGCACAACATCCTCAACGCAACCGCCGCTGCCGCTGCCGCCATCGAGGCGGGTGCGGCAGTCGATTCGCTGGCGACGGGTCTGGCAGACTTCACCGGGGTTCACCGCCGCTTCGAGGTTCTGGGCAAGATCAACGGAATCACGGTGGCCGACGACTACGCCCACCACCCCACCGAGCTTGCCGCGACGCTACGCGCCGCCAAGGAGCTCGATTTCAACGCGGTCTGGGCGGTTTTTCAGCCGTTTACCTTCTCCCGCACCGCCATGCTGATCGACGAGTTTGCGGCGGCGCTTCCCATTGCCGACCATGTTGTAATGTCCGCCATCATGGGGGGACGAGAGAAGAACACCTATGGCATCTCGACCGCCGATCTCGCCGCGAAGATTCCCGGCAGTATTTGGTTCGAGACCTTTGAAGAGATTCGTTCGTATCTTCTACAGCATGCACAGCCGGGGGATCTGGTAATTACACTGGGCTGCGGCGACGTTTATAAATGCGCGAAAATGATACTCGGCTTACCGGTACCACAATAAGACAGCACAGGGCGGCATGGAAGCTTCCATGCCGCCCTGTGCCCTGCTTCCGTTCAAAAGCCACTGCGCCAACGGTATCGCACTCGGCTCTCCTCCCTTTCCGAGCAGAGCGCAAGCAAAACAAAATATGTCTAAATTAAATCTATTTGATTGCTTTTTATCAAAAACTGCGGTATCCTATTACGGTGTTATTTTTGTTTCGCAACAAGGCAACAAGAAAGAGGTAAAATTAAAATGAGCGCCTGGCTGGAAAAGAAATTTGAACTCACCAAAAACAAAACCACTGTAAAAACCGAGATCGTAGCCGGTCTTACCACCTTTATGGCGATGGCCTATATCCTCGCGAGCAACCCCAAAACCCTCGCCGATCCCGCTTATATCATGGGAAATCCCGCCCTCGGTGCGCAGATCGAGAGCAGCGTCTTTATCGCTACCTGCCTCGGCGCTTTTGTCGGCACCATGCTGATGGCGCTGCTGGCCAATCTGCCCTTCGCGCTGGCTCCCGGACTGGGACTCAACGCCACCTTTGCCTACACCGTCATGCTTGGTATGGGCTACACCTACGCCGAGGGACTTGCGATCGTCTTTATCTCGGGCGTTTTGTTCCTGATCATCTCGCTGCTTGGCCTGCGGGAAGCGATTGTCCGCTCGCTGCCGCACAATCTCAAGATCGCGATCTCCGCCGGCATCGGCCTATTTATCGCCTTTATCGGGCTGGTGAACGGCGGCATCGTCATCAACAACGACGCAACGCTGGTCGGAATCGTCAACTTCTCGGATTTTTCGACCGGGTCAAGCGCACGCGCCGCAGTGGTCGCCATGATCGGCCTGCTGATCATCGCATTCTGCAACGCCAAGCGGATTAAGGGCGGCATGGTGCTCGGTATTCTGATTGCCACACTGGCCGGGCTCCCGCTGGGGGTCACCGTTCTGCCTGAAAGCTTTTCGATGCACCTCGGCACAATGCTGTCGGAATATGCCTCGTTCTCGCTCGGCGCGATGTTCTCCGGCTTTTCTTCGATGTTTGCCGGGCACAGCCTCTTCTCGGTGTTCTCCAAGATTTTTGTCGTTGTCATCTCGATCTCACTGATCGATATGTTCGACACCATCGGCACCCTTGTCGGCACCGCACAGGGCGCCGGACTGCTTGATGAGCAGGGCGATGTCAAGAATATGAAGCAGGCGCTGCTCTCCGACTCGATCGCCACGATGGCAGGCGCCTTCTTTGGCACCTCGACGGTCACCACCTTCGTGGAATCGGGCTCCGGCGTGGCCGAGGGCGGCCGCACCGGCCTTGCTTCGGTGATGACCGCCGTCCTTTTCCTCGCGGCGCTGCTGCTCGCTCCCTTTATCGGCATCATTCCGCTGGCCGCCGCCGCTCCCGCGCTGATCTACGTCGGCGTGCTGATGATCGGCTCCTCGCTGAAGCATCTCGATTTCACCGATCCCACCGAGGCGATTCCCGCCTTTTTAACGATGGTGATGATGCCGCTGACCTACGGCATTTCAAACGGCATCGCCTTTGGCATTATGAGCTATGTCGTCATCAAGGTCGTTACCGGCAGGGGTAAGGATCTCAACCCCACCATTACGATCCTTGGCGTCCTCTTTATCCTGCGCTACGCACTGATGGTCTGATCAAAGCGCCGAAAACGTGAACTGCACCCCAAGCGTTAGACAGTATGATAGACTGAATAACGATTGGGGTGCAGTGTAATTTAGCAGATTTACTTTTCCGTTCGGCCTTGCTGTTCCGGCTCCGCCTGCGGTTGATGACCATAAAACGAAATGTCCCGCAGCGTCTCCCCCATCAGGGAGGAAAGGACGGCGCGGTAAACCACCGTGGGATCGCCGATGAAGTTTTGCTTCATCGTCTCGCAGACCCCGCGGGTCGGCGCATAGAGGGAAAGGCGCAGCAGATCGTTTCCGACATCCCGGATCGCAAGGGTCAGGCAGAAGCCATCCTCGGTTTCGGTAATCTCGGCGAGGTTCTCCCGCTCGAACCGCTCCTGAAGGATGCAGCGGCGCAGCGCTTCGATCGCCTTATCCCGCACGGTGCGCGGAATATCCCGACGGAAGGTTTCGGCGGTCTTGCGCCCGATTTCGGTGAGCCCCAGAAAATGGGCGTTCCCGTCCGCCATCTCCTCAAGAGTTTCCTCCAGATGTCCGGTGGAGATGAGCTGCCCGATTGCACCGGCAAGCTCAAAGTAGTTGACCAGCTCCTCCCCCACCAATGCGGTGTAAAGCTGATTTTGGGTCACCGGAGCGTCGATTTCCCGAATCAGCCAGCAAATCAGAATCCGCACCTCATAATCGGTATTGGGAGCGCCGGGGATCACCCCGGCCATAAACGCCTCGTTTTGCATCCGCTTACC
>CAZVAV010000312.1:0-2988 GCA_964625135.1 uncultured Oscillospiraceae bacterium
AGCAAATGAAAAAATAAAAGCCCAACCGTGTGAGTTCTTAGCCTTCCCACACGTTTGAGCTTTCGTATCTCAGCAGTCTTTCGACTGGTTGAGGCACAGACAAGTTCAGTCATGCGGGTTGTACCGCTGATTGAGCGCAAGCCTTTTGGGGTTGGGAAACTTCAAAAGGCTGTTTGTGTTATATTTTAGCAATTTCCAAATAGTGTAGCATGGTTATTACAGGAAATCAATAAAAATTCAAAATTTGCCCCCTTGCAAAAAAGCCATTGCCCTGCTATCATAATTTCAAGCTGTTCTCATCAGTCTGCTGTGTATGTTGTGATACATATCAGGCGCAAGTTCTCAGAGGTTGGGGAACCGATGTGAGCTATGGGAAAACAGAAAAAACGAGGCGGCAGGACGATCGGAGAGATCGAGCCTGCCGCTTCTTTGTAGCGTAAAACCACTGGCTAGGCCAGTGGTTCAAAAAAGGCTACTGCCGATGATGAAGAAATAAAAACTCCCTTTGTTATAATGGAAGTGTGGTCTGCCAACTGCACAACAAATAACAAAGGGAGGACATTCAGATGAGTCTGAACGACATCAATAGTTTATCACATACAAAGTGGAATTGCAAATACCATATCGTATTTGCCCCGAAATATCGGCGCAAAATATTTTACGAAGAAAAACGAATAGCCGTAGGCAAGATCCTCAGACAACTCTGCGAGTGGAAAGGTGTAAAAATAATAGAAGCAGAGGTATGCCCAGATCATGTACACATGCTTTTGGAAATACCGCCTAAAATGGCAGTATCAAGTTTTATGGGATACCTCAAAGGAAAGAGTAGTACAATGCTATATGAACAATTCGGCGAGCTGAAATATAAATATCGAAGTCGAGAGTTTTGGTGTCGAGGATATTACGTTGATACAGCGGGGAAAACACAAGCCGAATTGCCGAGTATGCGAGGAATAGAGGGCTTTGCCCGCATGTGAAATACCCCCGACTATGCCGGGGGATATTTATTCTGTCGAAGGCGGTGCGCCTTCGACCCTCTCCGGGGTGCAGGGGTCTCCTCTGTCGCACACATCGCGCAGCGATGTATCAGTGCGCCTTTGGTCATCCCGGCGCACCGGGACTGACCCGCCGGACACGGCGCGATGCCTAGGCACTCTCCCGGGCGTGGGCGTTTTCTCGGTGCTAGGCACACGGGAAGCGGTCTTCGCCGCGGCCTCCCGTTCCTGCGCTGCTCTCGCTTTTCGGCCTTCGCGTTGGCGCTCCCGAACCCGTTGGCCGATCTCCCGAATCGCTCCCAGCAGGCCATCCGGTTCGACGCCCAGCTCGGTCAGCTCATTGCAGGCGCGAACCGTCCGGTTCAAATTACCCTTCTCGGTTAGGACACCGGCGCGCTCAAGAGCGGTGGCATCCTTGCCGAGATGCACCGTGGGGATTCGCTCAATGCCCTGCTCTTTGTAGCTGCGGTGATCGATCCGAGCGTCGAATCCGGCTCTCTCAAGGTGCGCGTTTGTCGTCCTCGCCCAGCTTTCCCGCCAACCGCAATACAGGTCGCTGCCGTTCCACTCGCGACCCTTCTGCGCCCTCCATGTGCCACTGCGGGTAAAGGGGCGCATGGTCAGCATGATATGTGCATGGGGATTGTGGTTGTTCCCCTTCGGGTCGCGATAGGCGATGTCGGCCACCATCCCGCGCGAAACAAATTATCGCTGGAGATAATCCTGAAGGAGCTTGATGTTCTGCTCCTGCGTCAGCTCCCGAGGAAGCTCCACCCGGATTTCACGTGAGAGCTGCGCATCCTTTCGGGTTTCGGTTTTTTGCACCGCGTTCCAAAGCGTCTGCCGATCATGGAATCGTTCGGGCGCATTCTCCGGCAACAGGATGGACGAATACACAACGCCGCTCTTGCGGGTGTAGTCGTACCAAACGCCGCCCTGGTCATCCCGCAGACGAGCACCGGCACGATAGGCCGCCGACGCCACTGCCGACGCTCGGCTGGCTACCTTCGCTCCGGCCTTGCCGTCGCCGCCCATTCTGGTCTTGCTGCCCCGCCTGATGATCTGCCCGTGAAAGCTGTATTGTGCCATCCTGCCGCCGCCTCCTTTCCTGATTTCTCACCATCGAGTATGAAGGAATGGAGACCGGATTCACAGGGGATTTGGGCGTAGAAAAATCCGCGAAAAATCTCGTGGAATTTTACAGTGAAAAGGGCTTGACAATCCTTTAGAAAGCTCAAATTTTGTTGACATAAAATCTTTGTTTCGATATAATAATATTGAAAGATAGGCATAGCCTATCGGGTGGACTGACACCCAATTAAATCCGATCTGCAAGCCGGACGAATGTGCCGGTAGTTGGCAGGCAACAGAAAAACCTGTGTTCTTTTCGTCGCGTTACAGCGATGTGCTGGCGGACAGCAGAAAAATCAGTCATACAAAAGGGCGTACCGATCTGCGGATCAGTCGCCCTTTTGTTGCATGAATTTGAGGAATTACCAATGACGAAAAATGAAGCAATTCGTATCATTTCCGGTTGTGCCAAGGAGTACCATACTCTTCTTGAAAATAAAAATATGCTTTTCGTGTATGGCAGTAAAAATCACCTTCAGCATATAGAGGTTTTGTTTTTGCCAAGGCATTTTCTGCATTTAACTGGTGTGACATCTGAGCGTAGCAGCTCTGAATTTTACAATTTAGTCCTCAAAGGCAAATTAAGCCCAAGAGATTTTGAGCTGGCTGTCAACGGAACATCAGAAATGAAACTATCGATTTTATCCAGATTAATCAGCATTCATAAAACAGCAAAAATGATAGGTGAATACAACGATTCAAAGTCTCTCTTACTTACGGAGAAGTTGGCAGGAAACACCGTGGCTTGCCTTGGCTTTGTGAAGGATGATCAGACGAATTTTTATGTCCCAAATACTGCACTTCGTGAAGATATTCGGGACATCACTCAAAAGCCGCAACTACAGGTCGTCTTAATTTTTCG
>CAZVAV010000313.1:0-2980 GCA_964625135.1 uncultured Oscillospiraceae bacterium
CTCCATTTTTATCTGGCATGAGCTTAAGTACCTGCTGGCGGAAAGCGGATATGAGGTCGTGGGGTGGGCGCGAAGCGGGGAAGAGGCGATGGCGCTGCTCGAGCAAGCCCAGCCCGATCTGATCACGATGGATATTATCCTGCCTGATGTGGACGGTCTTGAGCTTTCAAAGGAGCTTCTCGCCCGCCGGCCGGAGCTGCGCATTGTGGTTATCAGCTCTCTGGCCTATCAGGACACGATGGATCAGGCGCTTGACATGGGCGCGAAGGGCTTTGTCTATAAGCCCTTCACCCGCGAGGCTCTTGTAAGCGCTCTGGAAAAGGCGCTGGAGGACGAGTCCGCTGTGGAAAACGCGGGAGCAAGCCCGTCCTGAGGCAGCCTTCCCTTTAGAACGTCACAGAAAAGCACCCCCAAGGCCGGCCTGCCGCGGGCGACCTTGGGGGTGCTTTTGTGTGCTTTGGCTTTGCGCCTAATGACGGCGGGTCGAGGAGGATGGAATTCCCAGCTCCTCGCGATATTTGGCCACCGTGCGCCGCGCGAGCGATACGCCCTCCCCCGCGAGGGCGGCGGCGATGGCGCTGTCCGAAAGGGGCTTTGACGAAGTCTCGTCTTCAATCAGCTGCCGGATGCGATCCTTGACCGAGCGACTGCCAAGCTCCGCCGAGCCCTCTTCGGTCGAGGCCGCGCCCGAAAAGAAGCTCTTGAGCGGGAAAATGCCCCGGCGGCACTGCAGGTATTTTTCGTTGATCGCTCGGCTGACCGTCGATTCATGTACCGAGAGGTCGTCGGCCACGTCCCGCAGCCGCATCGGCAGCAGCTCGCCGTGCGCCTCGACAAAGAACGCCCGCTGTCGGCGCAAAATCGCCTCGACAATGCGTTCGATGGTAATCCGGCGGCTCTCGATCGATTTGACCACCCAAAGAGCCTGCGAAAGCTTCTGGCTGACATATTGCTTCGCCTGCGGGTCGTCCTGCGCCATCTCAAGATAGCTGCGGTTGACCGATACGCTGGCGTTATATTGCTTATTATAGGTGCAGATCAGATTGCCGTCGACCAGCTCAACGGTGACATCGGGCAGGATGTAGGCAACCGTCTCGTCGCCAAAGGCCGAGGCGGGTCGGGGGTTGAGCGTGCGGATCAGCTCATAGCAGGCTCTGGCCTGCGAAACCGGGCAGCCGATGGCGCGGGCGACCTTCTGAAAATGGCCGAGCGCACAGTCCTCCAGATGATCTCGGGCGATCATAAAGGCGACCGGATCGGCCATCCCCTGCCGGGAGAGCTGGATGCACAGCGAATCCGCGAGGCTGTAGCCGCCGATGCCGGGCGGATCAAGGGTGCGCAGGTAGTCGATGGCTTCACGCGCCAGCCCGACCCCCACCCCGAATTCATGAGCCAGCGCCTCGGGGGAGATGGTCAGGTAGCCGTGGGCGTCCAGCGAGCCGATCAGGCGCTCGAGCAGCCGCAGATCGACCCGCGTCAGGCTCAGGTCAAACTGGCCGCGCAGATATTCGGGCAGGCTGGCCCCGGTCTGCTCGGGCTGGGGGGCGCGCTCGGGGCGCTCCTCGCCGTCGCGGTCGGCCGGATCCTCGTCGGCGGCCGCTGCCGGGCGGGCGGTCAGCCAGCGAGCCAGATCAAGCGGATTTGGCGTCGCGTCCTCCGCTACCCGTGTCGGTGGCTCCAGCTCGATCAGCGGATTTTCAAGATGCAGCTCGCCGAGGTAGTCGTTGAGCTCAAGGCTGTTCATTTGCAGCAGCTTTACATATTGAATCTGTTGGGTTGACAGCGTCTGACGCAGCGCCTGCTGCTGCACCTGACCCAGATATCCGGTTGCCATGTGGGTCGCCTCTCTTTCCGCAAGACCGGCAGCCGTTGTGTCGGTCGTTTTTTCGATCAAAGCAGTGTCCTCCGCCAAGGACGGCATAGAAATTGCTTAAAAATTGCTCCGAAATTCTCTCCTATTATGACCGATTTCGCACTTTTTTGCAACAGGGCAACCAGTACAAACCCAGCTGGCAAAAGTTGACGGGATGAACGAATCCGGGGGTAGCGTTCGGAAATCCGCCCGACTTGTCTATTTTTTCTTGACAAATCCCGCGCGAACCGTTATGATCATGCTATATCCCCAAAATTGAATTGAGTGAAGTAAATGCGAAGACGGGAAATTCATTCTTTATCGCGGGAGCCAGAGAGCCGCCGGATGGTGCGAGGCGGCGTCTGCAAAGGATGATCTCATCCCCGAGCGGCCGACCAAACCGGGCAAGCCGGACAGGGAGGACGGGCTCCCCGCCGTTATCACGGGGTTCTCATTCGCCGAGGGGCCGATGGGAGACGAGTGGATGCTTTTTTTGCAAAGCATCAACCAGAGGTGGTACCGCGGAGGCTGTTTTTGCTTTCGTCCTTTGAAACAATTCAAGGGACGGGAGCTTTTTGTTGTTTATGGCTATAAATGCAATTGGGAGGTTTTTTTATGGGAATGACAATGACGCAGAAGATTCTGGCGGCGCACGCCGGACTGGCCTCGGTTCGGGCGGGTCAGCTGATCAACGCCCGGCTCGACATGGTGCTTGGCAACGACATCACCACCCCGGTCGCGGTTAACGAGTTTGATAAGGCGGGCTTTTCCACCGTGTTCGACACCAAAAAGATCTCGATCGTCCTCGACCATTTTATCCCCAACAAGGACATCAAGGCGGCACAGCAGGCCAAGACCTGCCGCCAGTTTGCCCGAACGTTCGAGCTGGAGAATTTCTTCGACGTCGGCCAGATGGGCATCGAGCACGCGCTGCTCCCCGAAAAGGGACTGATCGCCCCCGGCGAGCTCTGCATCGGAGCTGATTCCCACACCTGCACCTACGGCGCGCTCGGGGCGTTTTCGACCGGTGTCGGCTCGACCGATATGGCCGCCGCGATGGCGACCGGCGAGGCGTGGTTCAAGATTCCCTCGGCGCTGCGCTTCGAGCTTTCGGGAGAGCTTGCGCCC
>CAZVAV010000314.1:0-2962 GCA_964625135.1 uncultured Oscillospiraceae bacterium
CGGCAACGCTGGCGTTGTCGCCCCCCGGCGGTTCCTTTGGTTCAAACAAAAGAGGCTATATAAGGGGCTTTGTCTCATCCTCTCGGTATCCCATGTCGCGGGAGATCAACCCGGCGTTTTCGAGTACCCTTTGGGCGATCTCATCCACCTGATTTTCGGCGATCTGCATCAGCGCCCCGGTTACAAACAGGGCGGCCACCACATTACGCCGGGCATCGAAAATCGGAGAAGCGATAGAGATGACCCCCGGCTCACGCTCGGCTCGGCTGATGGCGACCCGGCGCTCGCGCAGCTCTCGCAGTGCCTCCTCGGTGGTAAAGGGATCCGATTCAAGCAGCAGGCGAATCCGCTCCTGGGGAAGATAGGCCAACAAAATCCGCCCTGAGGCACCCCGGGTCAGAGGCTGGTTGCTGCCGATCTGTACCACGCTGCGCAGCTTGCGGGTGCCCTCCACGCGATCCACACAGACACGCTGATCCCCCTTACGGACATACAAGCCGGTGCTTTCGTTGAAGGCACGGCTGAGCTGCTCAAGATAGGGGTGGGCAATCCGGATCACATCAAGATTGTCGAAGGCAAGGTGACTAAGCTGCGCCAGACGAAAGCCCAGATAGTAGCGCAGATCCGAGCCGCGATAGATGTAATTGCGTTTTTCCAGACTGTTGAGCAGACGCAGCGTTGTACTTGGCGAAAGGTCAATGCCATGGGAAATCTCCGTCAGGGTAAAATTTGAATTTCCTTCCGCAAACAGATCCAGTATCTGTAGTGCGCGGTCTACAGCTCGTACATTGTATTCCTGCGTCATGCGTCTTCCTCCCAAAAAGATGTTTTACTTAGTATAGCATAAGCGCGAAATTTTCTAAAGCGCCCATTAAATTTTCATCTAACGAAAAAATTATCCGTAAAATGAAAAAAATTATGAATTCTGTCGGAAAACCCGTTAATTTTTTTTATATTCCGTCAATTGTGAGTGCAAATCGAGCCTGCTATAATTCCATTAAGGTAAAACGTTTTTTATTCAATGAAAATATAAACTTGAAAGGAGCTCCTTTTTGATATGGAAGCACTCAAAGGAATTCGTGTTTTAGATATTGCCAACGTGATTGCCGGCCCCTATTGCGCCAGCATTATGTCGGAATTTGGCGCTGATGTCATCAAAATTGAACAACCCCGGACGGGAGACAACTTTCGCTCGATGGGGCCGCGCAGCAAGGACGGAAAGAGCATCCGCTGGCCCTCGATGGGACGCAACAAGCGCTGCATTACCCTCGATTTCCACTTTGACGAGGGCAAGCGTATTTTTATCGAGCTGGTCAAGCAAGCCGACGTCGTGGTGGAAAACTTTAGAACCGGTACCCTTGAAAAATGGGGGATTGGCGTCGATGAGATGAAAAAGGTCAACCCCAAAATTATTGTGACCCATGTGACCGGATATGGTCAAACCGGGCCGAATCGGGAGCTTTCGGGCTTTGGCGGCCCGTTAACGGGCTTTGCGGGCATTACCTATACGCAGGGATACCCCGAAACACCCCCCGTCAGTCCAAGCTTTTCGCTCGCCGATTATGTGGCGGGGCTCAATGCGGTGATCGGAACGATGATCGCCCTCTACCACCGCGACCTGCACGACGGTGACGGTCAGGAGGTCGACGTCAGCCTGTACGAAGGGCTTTTCCGTATGCAGGATTCGTTGATCGCGGACTATGACATCAACAAAAAGGTGCGCGAGCGGAAGGCGCGAATGGACGGCGCGTCGGTACCCGGAGGGAAGTTTTTGACACGGGATAATAAATGGGTTATGCTGGCCAGCTCAACCAACAATGCCTTTAAGTATCTGACCGTTGCGATGGAACGCCCCGAGCTTTGGGAGAAATATCCCGAAATGGCCGACCGCTTTGCCAACGAGGCCTATATTATGGAGGAGACAAAGCGTTTTTTTGCGTCGCTTACCCGTGAGGAGGCGCTCGCCCGCTGCCAGAAGGCAAAGGTGGCGCTCAGCCCGATCTATAGTATCGAGGACATTTTTCAGGATCCGCATTATGCTGCCAGAAGGAATCTGGTGGAGTTTGCGTCCCCCGACTTTGGGACGGTGCGAATCCCCTCGGTTTGCCCGGTGCTGACCGAGACGCCCGGTCGGATCAAATGGATTGGGCAGCCGGTCGGCTGTGCAAACAGCGAGGTTTATCAGGGGATGCTGGGCATTGATGACGAGCAGCTTGCGGCGCTTGCGCAAAAGGGAGTGATCTGATGTCGGCGAAGAGGATATTTCTCTGCGAGGTGGGTCTGCGGGACGGACTGCAAAACGAGAAGACGCTGCTGACCACCGAGCAGAAGCTCGAACTGCTTGAACAGCTCGCGGATGCCGGCCATACCGTCATCGAGGTGGGCTCGTTTATGCATCCGAAAAGGGTTCCGGCTATGGCGGATACCGACGAGGTGTTTCGGAAGCTACAGCCGCGCCAGGGGGTCGAATACCGGGCGCTGGTGCCCAACATGCGGGGTGTCGATCGCGCGATCGCCTGCGGCTGCAAAAAGATTCGTATGAGCGTTTCCGCAAGCAAAGCCCACAATTTGGCCAACTTTAATTGCACCCCTGAGGACACTGTATCCGGCTTTGCCGATATGTGCGAAAAGGCGGCAAACGGCGCCCTTGAGGTTGCCGGCGGCATCATGATGGCGTTTGGCTCCCCCTGGGAGGCGGATATTCCCGCAGACGACATCCGAAGGCTCGTTGAAACCTATCTGTCGCTCGGCATCCGGGAGGTCTCCCTTGCCGACTCGGCGGGATTAGCCGCACCCGACAAAATTTATACGCTCTGCGCCGCCCTGCGAAAGGAATATCCGCAGGTGACCAAATGGGTGCTGCACCTGCATAACACCCGGGGAATGGGCATGGCCAATCTGCTTGCGGGGATGCAGGCGGGCTTTTTATACTTCGACACCTCGTTTGCCGGATTTGGGGGAT
>CAZVAV010000315.1:0-2955 GCA_964625135.1 uncultured Oscillospiraceae bacterium
TCTCATAGGCGAGCGGGATGCCCTTCGATTCGGCGGTGACGATCACGTCAAAATCGGGAACCTTCTCCAAAAGCTCCGTTGCGCAGGCGACGGTCAGCTCGACGTCCGAAAACATGATAAAGGCGGCGATTGCCATCTGATCGTTGAGCGGGCAGAGGGTCAGCTCTCGTTTTAGACCCGCGACCTCGAGACGATAGGTTTTTTCCATAACACATTGTCTCCCTTGTTCTGGTATGTTTGAATCAGCCGGGAGGCCACCCGAGGCTGCGCCCCGCAAGCAGGTGGAAGTGCAGATGCCCCACCGTCTGGCCGCCCTCCTCGCCGCAGTTGGTCACGACCCGAAAGCCCCGGTCAAGCGATTCGCGACGGGCAATCTCGGCGATCACCTCATAGATATGCGCGACGATCGCGCTGTTTTCCAACGTGATTTCGGCGGCGGAGACAATGTGGGCCTTGGGGATGATCACCACATGAAACGGCGCCTTGGGATCGATGTCGCGAAACGCGAGCACCCGGTCATCCTCAAAAATCTTGGTGCTGGGGATTTCTCCTTTTGCAATGCCGCAAAACAGGCAGTCCATAAACAAACCTCCCTTTTCATGAGATTCCTAACGCTTGATTAAAGCCTCCAAGCACGGCGGGGTAGGCGTCAATGCGTCCGCCCCGCCTGCCGGGAGGGGTCAAATACAGATCAATCCTTGTGGAGCATCTTCTCAAGCAGCTCCCCGGCCTTGGCGACCGCTTCGTCCACCCGGAAGACCTCGGAGGTGCCGCCCATTGCCGAATCGGGCTTTCCGCCGCCCGAGCCGCCGACCAGAGCGGTCAGCTCCTTGATCAGCCGGCCGGAATGGACGCCGTGCGCAATCGCGGATTTCGAGGCGGCGGCGAGGATCGACGCCTTCTTTTCCCCCGCCGAGGTGAGCACCGCCACGACAGGCTCGGCATAGTCCTTGATCTTGTCGCCGAGGGCGCGCAGCGCCTCGGGCTTGGCCTCGTTAAACGAGGCGGTGACAAGGCGCACGCCCCCAACCTCCTTGGCGTTTGCAAAGAGTCCCTGAATCTGGGTGGCGGCAAGCTTCTGGCTCATCGAATCAATTTGACGATCCCGCTCCTTGAGCTCAAGCTGGAGTGCCGTGATCTTGGCGGGCAGATCGGCGGCATTGCCGACCTTGAGCAGCTCGGCGCAGGCGTTTTGATTCTCCTGCATTTCCTCGATGTGCCGCAGTACGCCGCGACCGGTAACCGCCTCGATGCGGCGAACGCCCGCCGCGACCGACGATTCCTTGAGAATCTTGAACAGGCCGAGCTTGGCGGTGTTGTCCACGTGGGTGCCGCCGCAGAGCTCGATCGAGCGTCCGCCGATGTCGACCACCCGAACCACGTCGCCGTATTTCTCGGAGAAGAGAGCCATCGCGCCCTTGGCCTTGGCCTCGTCGGGGGTCATCTCCGCGACCGAAACCGGCAGGCAGGAGAGAATCAGGTCGTTGACCAGCATCTCAATCCGTTGCAGCTCGTCCGGGGTGACCGCCGCAAAATGGGTGAAGTCAAACCGGCAGAGCTGGGCGTCCACCAGCTGCCCGGCCTGATGCACGTGGGTGCCGAGCACCTCGCGCAGTGCGTATTGCAGCAGGTGAGCGGCGGTGTGGTTGCGCATGATCGCCTTGTGGCGGGGACGCAGCACGGTGGCGGTCACCTCGCCGCCCGAAAGCAGGCTGCCCTTCTGCATCCGGCCGACGTGCAGGAACTGGCCGGTCGGGGACTTTTTGCAGTCGTAGACCTCAAAGACCGAGCTGCCGTCGGTGATGGTGCCCACGTCGCCGACCTGCCCGCCGCTTTCGGCGTAGAAGGGGGTGGTATCGAGCACCAGCGCGGCGGCTTCTCCCTCACCGAGCCCGTCGGCAAGCGCGCCGTCGGCGACGATCGCGACGATTTTGGCTTTGCATTCGCCGTCGGTGTAGCCACGGAAGGTGGTCTTGTGGTCGAGGCTGGCCAGCACGTCGTCCTTCCAGCTCACATCGCCGATGCCTTCCTCACGGGCGCGGCGGGCGCGCTCCCGCTGCTCGTTCATCAGCTGGGTGAACGAGTCCTCGTCAAGCGAGATGCGGCGCTCCTCGAGAATTTCACGGGTCAGGTCGACCGGGAAGCCAAAGGTGTCGTAAAGCTTAAAGGCCAGGTCGCCCGAGAGCGTGCGCTCTCCGTCGGCGAGGTGGTCGCTGTCAATCTTGTCGATGATCGAGCTCAGAAGCTCCATGCCCGAATCGATGGTGCGCGAGAAGCGCTCCTCCTCCATCTTGACCACCTTGACGATATAGTCGCGGCTGTCCAGAAGGTTCGGGTAGGCGGTCTTGTTTTCCTCGATGACGGTGTCCACCACTTCGTAGAGGAAGGGGCGGCGAATGCCGAGCAGTCTGCCGTGGCGGGCGGCGCGGCGCAGCAGGCGGCGCAGCACATAGCCCCGTCCCTCGTTGGAGGGGACAACGCCATCCCCGATCATCATGGTCGTGGAGCGGACGTGGTCGGTGATGACCCGCAGCGAAACGTCGGTCTTCGGGTCGTGCTTGTACTCGACCCCGGCAATCCGGGAGATGTGGGTCATAATCCGCTGCACGGTGTCAACCTCGAACAGGTTTTCCACCCCCTGCAAAATGCAGGCGATGCGCTCCAGACCCATGCCAGTGTCGATGTTCGGATGCTCAAGCGGGGGGTAGTTGCCGTTGCCGTCCGAGTTAAACTGGGTAAACACAAGGTTCCAGAATTCCACATAGCGGTCGCAGTCACAGCCGACGCCGCAGGTGGGCGAGCCGCAGCCATACTGCTCGCCGCGGTCGTAGTAGATTTCCGAGCAGGGGCCGCAGGGGCCCGAGCCGATTTCCCAGAAGTTGTCCTCCTTGCCGAGCCGGACGATCCGGTTGGGGGAAACACCCACCTCATTGATCCAGATGTCGCGGGCCTCAT
>CAZVAV010000316.1:0-2946 GCA_964625135.1 uncultured Oscillospiraceae bacterium
ATTGTCTGAACCTTATCCTTGCCGATCTCACCACCGGCGAGATGAGAACCATAACCTTTCACGCCCCCGTCGAAGATGTCGGCGTCAGCCCGGATGGGACAAAAGCAGCCATAGTTCATGATGATAAGATTAAGATTATCTCGTTAGATCGGTAAAGACGGACAGCCAGTGTCTCGATTGGGGTATTGGCTTTTCTTTGCTTTCGTATCCGGCGTCCGCAACCACCTTCTCATATCACATCTGCTGATGCTACTCCATTCAATGCAAAAATGGCCGGAGCATTCAGCTGCTTCCGCAGTCGGGAAAGGCTTGGAGTCCGGTCATGGAGAGGTTGGTCCCCCTTTTTTGGGGGCTCCAACCTCGTTGTTTCTTTTGTCGCGTTTTCCAAGGTGCTCTTTTCTTTTCCCCCTCTGATTCCCGCAGCCCCCTCTTGGTCATAAAGCGTTTCTCGGCCAAATAGGATAGAGGGAAAGGGAGGGATGCGGATGAATCGAAAGGGGCAATCCTTTGCCGCGGGCGCGGCGACATTGATGGCGTCGGCGCTTGTGGTAAAGATCATCGGGATGCTTTTTAAAATTCCGCTGACCCGGATGCTGGGCGGAGAGGGCATGGGGTATTATATGACCGCCTACAGCATCTTCAATCCGATCTATGCCCTCTGTGTCGCGGGCTTTCCGGTGGCGGTATCCCGGCTGACGGCATCCAGCCTTGCCCGGCATCGCAATGACGAGCCGCATCGGATTCTTACGGTGGCACTTTTTCTTTTTCTTCCGATTGGCTTAGGCTGCGCGGCTGCGATTTATTTTGCGGCGCCCCTCTTTGTAAAAATCGTAGGGAATGAGGCGGCGATTGCTGCGGTACGCTCGATTGCGCCCGCAGTCTTCTTCTGTTGTATTTCCGCCGTCTTTCGGGGATATTATGAGGGAAGCCGCAATATGGTGCCCACTGCGGTTTCGCAGGTAGTCGAGGCCTCTGTTAAGCTTGGCGCGGGAATTTTTTGTGCAATGCGCACGTTGCGAGTTCAGCTGGCTCACTTTGCGGCGGGGGAGCCCGTCTGCGGTGTGATCGTCACATCCCTGCAGGATGCCCAGACGGTCATCGCCCCCTACGCCGCGGCTGCGGCAATCTCCGGCGTCACCATCTCCACACTGGCAGGAAGTGCGGTGCTGGCTCTCTGCTATGCCGGGGAACCGCAGGGAAAAGCTACTCAGATGGTCGAACACAGCGCGCCGCATTACGCAAAGAGCCTGCTCGTGACCGCGCTGCCGGTTTGCGCGGGTGCTTTGGTCGTCAATCTCTCCTCGTTGATTGATCTAATGTCGGTGATTAACCGGCTCAATCTGGCGGTCGTGCGCGGCTGGGAGACGATCTGCCTCAGTCATCCGCAGGCTGGGTTAGAGGGGATGGAGGCCGAACGGATCGGCAATTTTCTGTTTGGCTCCTATTCGGGGCTGGCGATGACCATCTTTCATCTGGTTCCGGCACTCACCGCATCCTTTGGGGTCTGTGCGCTTCCGCTGATTGCATCGCTGGCGGCGCGGGGGAATCGGGCAGCGCTGCGGCGAACCGTTGATTCGGTGCTGAGAATTACCGTGCTGGTGGCGCTGCCGCTCGGATTTGGGATGAGCTGTATGGCGGGACCGATTCTTGAACTGCTCTTTTCCTCGAATCCCGAGGAGATATCGGTGGCGGTCGGCTTGCTGCGGCCTCTGGGGGTAGCCGCGGTTTTTGTCGCGATCTCGGGCTGTGTGAACAGCATGCTACAGGCTTTGGGCTGGGTTATGGTGCCGGTACGGCTGATGCTTTGCGGCGCGGCGGTCAAGCTGGCGGTCAACTGGGTGCTGATTGCACAGCCCGGCATCAACATTTCCGGCGCTCCCTGGGGCACCCTCTGCTGCTATCTGCTGATGGCTTTGATGGGCTGTTCCGCACTCGAGCGCGCAACCGAGGGGCAGCTGAATCTCGTCTCGATTTTTGCCAAGCCGCTGCTTTCCACCTTGCTCTGCTGTGCGACGGCGCTGATGACGCGCCGGTTCCTCGCTTTTCTGGATCCTCGACTTTGTACCCTTCTTGCGGCGGCGGCGGCAGGCCTTTGCTATCTGGCGGCGATTCTCCTTTTGGGTGCGCTGCGGGAGGAGGATATGGAATTGCTGCCAAAGGGGATAAAAATAAGAAAAGAACGCTAAACTGTACCGAATTTCTCTTGCAAATCGCCATCCAATGCGGTAAAATAGGGAAGATGTTTTTACAGGACGATAAAGGAGCAGACCATCCGTGAAGTTTCAAGCAAAAGAAAGCTATTCGGTTTCCGACCTGATCGCAATCATGGCCCTGCTGCGGAGCGAGGGCGGCTGCCCTTGGGATCGCGAGCAGAATCACCTCACCATCCGCAAGAACCTCATCGAAGAGGCGTATGAGGTCGTGGAGGCGATTGACGCTTCAGACCCCGACATGTTGTGCGAGGAGCTTGGCGATCTGCTGCTTCAGGTAGTTTTTCACAGCAGGATCAGTGAGGAAGCAGGGGACTTTTCGATCGATGAGGTTGCCGACGGAATCTGCAAAAAGCTGATTCACCGTCATCCGCATATCTTCGCCGATGCTATCGTGAAAAATTCCGACGAGGTGCTGGAAAACTGGGACGCGATCAAAAAGCAGGAGAAGGGGCAGAATACCGCCTCAGATACGCTGCATAGTGTGCCCAAGGTTTTTCCCGCGCTGATGCGCAGCCAGAAGATCCAAAAGCGGGCTGCAAAAACCGGGTTTGATTATCCCGACGCCCTGTCCGCGCTGCGGGATCTCGAGAGCGAGGTCGCCGAGCTGCGCGAGGCGCTTGAGGCGGGAGAATCCGATGCTTCCTTTGACGAGTTGGGGGACGTCCTTTTCTCGGCGGTCAACGTGGCGCGGCATATCTCGGCGGATGCCGAGGAAGCGCTCACCGGCTCCTGC
>CAZVAV010000317.1:0-2893 GCA_964625135.1 uncultured Oscillospiraceae bacterium
CGGCCGGAGGATGCAAGATCGAGCATCAGCCGCAGCGCATAGCGGCCCTTGGTGGAAATTTTCATCGGCTTCACCTCTTATTCCTATTATAATAGAGGGATTCTAGGAAATCAAGACGAAGGATGCTTTTCCCTGTTGACCCGGTGAAATTGTTTACAAATCCCGCATTTTTTTCAGAGCCCTTTTATGATATGATAATACAACAAAAAGAAGGGGGGCAGCTGCGTGAACGAATCAAATCAGGGCGGGCACTGGTATGAGCCGGTGAATCCCAACGAGCACTGCTATACCCCCGGATATGGCTTTTCCACCCGACCCCCGTTCCTCGTGGAGCAGAGGCTGATCGCGGGCTATTCGGCGGCGACGGCGTTTGCGTTGCTCGGCTATCTGTTTCTTGCCTCGTTTCTTCCTCAGCTGCTGCTGAAGATAACCTACCGCTTTCTGCCGCTCTCGGCTCCTTACTCGGTCGACGAGTTTCTCTGGCAGTGCTATGTGCTGGTGGGGTCGATCATTTCGCTGCTCCTTCCGTTCTGCATTTTGATTGCCTATACCCGCATTCCGCGGGACTGCGCTGTTCCCTTTCGCCGGGTGGACTGGCGGATCCTGCTCTGCGCGGTGCTGGCTTGTATCGGAATTTCGGTCATCGGCAACGGTGCAAGCGATGCGGTTGATCAGCTTTTCAACGCACTGGGAATTGAATTTTTTAGTACCTTTGAAACCCCCGAAACGATTCCTGCTTACGTGGTGTATCTGCTGAATATGACGCTGATTCCCGCGGTCTTTGAGGAAATTGCATTTCATGGGATGCTGATGCAGTCGCTGCGCCGCTTTGGCGACAGCTTTGCATTGGTCGTTTCGGCGTTTCTTTTTTCCTTGGTACATACGATTCCGACCAGTATGCCCAACGCATTTTTAATGGGGCTGGCTATCGGCTATTTTGTCCTTTTCACCGGCTCACTCACCACCGGCATCGTAATCCATCTGCTTTATAACTCTCTGGTGCTGCTCACCGGTCTGTTTTCCCTCTTGCCGTCCGGCGCGGATCAAATCGCGTCCGGTGCGTTTGACCTCCTTTGCCTTTTGGTTGGCTTTGGCGCGCTGGTTGAGCTGCTGCGGCGTTTTCCCAATCTATTTGCGCTTCGGATGAGCAGAACGGTCAACCCGAGCGAGCAAAAGCTGCGGGTGTTTCTATGCAGTGTTCCGATGTTCCTTTTCTATCTTGTTATTGTTTTTGAAGCGCTGAGGTACCGGATATGAGCGGGGTAGAATTTGACGAGACAATGATGCGCGAGGCCATCGCCGAGGGGCTGCGCGCCGCCGCGCTGGGAGAAGCGCCGATCGGCGCCGTCATCGTTCGCGGTGGAGAGATCATTGCGCGTGGGCATAATCTGCGAGAGACCGGCAAGCACGCGCTGGCTCACGCTGAGATTGTCGCGATTGACGCGGCCTGCCGCGCCTTGGGCGGCTGGCGTCTGCCGGGCTGCACCCTTTATGTCACGCTTGAGCCCTGCCCCATGTGCGCCGGGGCGATCATCAACTCTCGAATCGAGCGGGTGGTGTTTGGAGCATATGATCCCAAGGCGGGCTCGTTCGGCTCTCTGGTTGACCTTTCCAAGGTGGCCTACAATCATTCGCCCCAGCTTTGCGGCGGCGTTCTGGCAGATGAGTGTGCCGCGCTGCTACGAGATTTTTTTCGGGCGCTGCGGGAAAAACGTGTCAAATGACGAACGTTTGCCCGTTAAAAAGCGTTTAACACAGTGGAAAGGGGTTCGTTATGTTCTTGCGGAAAAAATTTCTGTGAATTGTGATAAAAAAACACTTGCTTTTTTTGTGAGGCTGTGATATGCTAATAAAGCTCTCGAAAAATGGATATCGCGGGGTGGAGCAGCTCGGTAGCTCGTCGGGCTCATAACCCGAAGGTCGTAGGTTCAAATCCTGCCCCCGCAACCAAAAGAAACCGCATTGGAATGGTCAGTTCCAGTGTGGTTTTCTTTTTGTTTTCTTATTCTGGAGTGCAAATGTTCAAGAAATGTTCAAGTAGCAATGAAAAAAGACCCGCTCGATTACCCGCTTTCAGGCCGTCGAGCGGGTTTTTCGCTTGGTCGCAGGATCATTTTCGTAAGGTCACGAAAATGGTCTCGTCGAGAGGGCTTTGTGATGCGCTTATTCCGCCTTGGCTAGCCCTTGCAAAAGTGCGGTGTGCTGCATAATGATTCCTTCAACCGTCCGCAATCGGCTACGGAAGTCCTCGATCTGTGCAGCTCGATCATTGGCCGTGTCGAGCTTGGCCGAAATGTCGCCGTACTGTTCTGCGATAAGTTGAATCTGGTGCTGCTGCTTCTCGACCAATACACGGGTATGGCGGGTGTCTGTCTCGACGGCCTCTAGCCGCTCAACGACAGGCTGCAACGCTGCCCCAATCTCTTCCCGTACCATACCACGCATCATGTCGCTTAGGGCTTGCATTTCTTCTTTGGTCATGGGTTTAGCTCCTTTCACTGGGCATTGTCTCGTTCGATCTTCTCGGTTATGGCATCATTGATAAAACTGTTCAAGCTGACCCCTTGTGTCTCAGCGTGGGCTTTAACTTCGGCTTTTCGCCCTTTTTCCACTCGCAGTTTTATTTCATCATAATTTTCCTTCATGTACTTGCTTACAGCTCGCTGCTGTGCTTTTGATGCTGGCATACTTTTTCACCCCCATTGGTCGGTGACTGCACACTTTTTCTATTTTAATTATATTATAGCACTTTTATCTATTGGGTACAATATATAAATTGAACATATATCGGGTACGATATTCATTTGCTTTGTCAATTGATATATTGGGTACGATATAGTATAATAAAGACACAAGGTAAGGGAACGGCGGCAAGAGAATGCCGCAGAAAACC
>CAZVAV010000318.1:0-2885 GCA_964625135.1 uncultured Oscillospiraceae bacterium
GGCATATGTCCGAAACCACTGTAATTTTAGTGATCTTCACGCTCTATGTTCTGCTGATGGTCGGCGTTGGTTTTTTCTTTATGAAGAAGAACAATACCATCGGAGATTACATCCTCGGGGGAAGAAGCCTCAACCCGTGGGTCGCGGCAATGAGCGCGCAGGCCTCCGATATGAGTGGATGGCTGCTCACCGGGCTGCCCGGCCTTGCCTTTCTCTCGATGGCCGGAACCAAGGAAGCGGTCTGGACGGCAATCGGTCTGGGCGTTGGAACCTATCTCAACTGGCTTTTTGTCGCCCGCCGTCTGCGAGCCTATTCGGAGGTGGCCGACGACGCGCTGACCATCCCGGAGTATTTTGAGAAGCGCTTTCACGATTCAAAGGGACTGCTCAAGGTGATCTGCGCGCTCTTCATCCTGTTTTTCTTTTTGATCTATACCGCCTCGATGTTCGTCGCGGGGGCAAAGCTCTTTTCGACGATCTTTGGCATCTCGTACCTTGTCGCGCTGCTGCTTGGGGGAGCGGTCATCGTCTGCTACACCGTTCTCGGCGGCTTTATGGCGGTCTCCTGGACCGACCTGATTCAGGGCATCCTCATGTTCTTTGCCCTTTTGATCGTCCCCGGTATGCTGATGCTCGGCGACGTGGTTGATTCCGCCGCCGCCATCGACGCCGTGGTCACCGGCTTCACCCGGCTTGGCACCGACGCAGACTTCTCGGGTCTGGTCATCGCCTCGGCGCTGGCGTGGGGACTGGGCTACTTCGGACAGCCGCATATCCTCGCCCGGTTTATGGGCATTGACCGCGCCTCGTCGGTGCGCCCCGCCCGTATTATTTCGATGGTCTGGGTCATCCTCTCGATGGCCGGAGCGCTCGCGGTCGGTATGGTCGGAAAAATTTACTTTGCGGGCGGGCTGTCCGACCCGGAAACGGTCTTTATGATGCTCGTTCGTTCCCTCTTTCCTCCGGTGATCGCGGGAATTCTGCTCTCCGCGATTCTCGCGGCAATTATGTCGACCGCCGACAGCCAGCTTTTGGTGACCTCCTCGGCCTTTGCAAACGACATCTTCTATCAGTTTAACAAGGCCGCCTCGCAGAAAAGACTGCTCTGGGTCTCGCGGTTTACCGTCCTCTTTGTTTCGGCCGTTGCGCTGATGCTCGCCGCAAATCCCGACAGCAGTGTCTTTACGCTGGTCAGCTATGCGTGGGCCGGCTTCGGCGCAGCCTTTGGCCCGTCAATCCTGTTTTCGCTCTTCTGGCGCAGGATGAACCTGCAGGGAGCCTATGCCGGTATTGTCGTCGGCGGTCTGGGCACCATCCTGTTCAAGTACCTCAAAACACTCTCGAACGGGGTCGGGATTTTCGCGGTTTACGAAATTCTGCCCGCCTTTGTCCTTTCGGCTATTGTAATTGTTCTCGTCTCATTGGCGACACCCACGCCTTCGCAGGAAATTTTGAACCAGTTTGATCTCGCGGAAAAAAAGCAGAACGACTAACCCGGCTCCTCCCTTTTGTTACCAAAAATCGGTGCGGCAAATTGCCGCACCGATTTTTTTGGGGCTATGCGTCGTGCAGCTCGCCGTCGATGATCCGCACCGTGCGCCGGGCTATTTGGGCAACCGCCTCGTTGTGGGTGATCATCACGATGGTATGCC
This sequence comes from uncultured Oscillospiraceae bacterium, assembly GCA_964625135.1. GTDB lineage: Bacteria > Bacillota > Clostridia > Oscillospirales > Ruminococcaceae > Yanshouia. The sequence goes on from CAZVAV010000318.1 coordinate 1,653, forward strand.
CCATGGCATTAAGCCCCTTAAAAAGCTCCAGCACCTCGATGCCGGTTTGACTGTCAAGCGCACCGATCGGTGAGACCCACGGCGGCGCGATCTGCGCCGCCGCATAGCGGTAGGCGCTCTGCCGCGAGAAGCCCCGCACTAGCAGCGGAAGCGCGACGTTTTGCAGCACCGTATAGCGGGGAATCAGCTGGTATTTTTGAAAGACAAAGCCGATTTTCCGGTTGCGCAGGCGGGTCAAAGCCCCCTCCTTCATCCGGTGAACCGGCTCGCCCGAGAGAAAATATTCCCCCGTGTCAAAGCGATCCATACAGCCGATCAAATTCATCAGCGTCGATTTTCCCGAGACGGACGGCCCCAAAATCGCCAGAAACACCCCTTTGACCACCGTAAGGTTGATGTTTTTCAATACAATCAGCGGTTTAGAGCCAAGCTTATACGACTTGTATATATTGTGGAGCGCGATAATCTGCTCCTCTTTGATACACGCGGCCATCGGTTATCCCTCCAAAAGATTCACGCTGATTACAGTCGGCTCGACATCCTCCCGCAGGGTCAGCGCGAGAACCCTTCCAACCGACAGAGAGTTAAATTTAACTGTAATATTCCCCGTGGTAATAACCAAAGTGCCCACCGGAATCACAAAGCTCTGCTGTTCCCCGGTATAGGTGTAGCTGCGGCTTCGTCGTGTGCTGTCCGTGGAGGCGCTGCCGGAGCCCCGCCATATCGTGACGGCTTTGTTCCCTCTCCCCTCCCCTGCTCCGCTGTCGAGCGGCTGCTCCCTCTGCCCCGTCCGCACCCGCACCTCAACAATTTTAGCCGAATATTTGGTGGTCACCTCCTGATAATCGATCGCGGCGGTTCCGGTTTCGCCTACCCCGACAATCCGGTTGGTTCAGGTCACCTGCGTTTCCTTATAGATCACCTGCTGCTCTTCTGCACCGACAGGAGCCCGGTGAAGATATCACCAGCATCGCCACCCAGAAGTTCGGCCAGCAGCAGGGTAAGCAGCACCCTTTTGCCCCAGCGATTCTCCTCGGGCAGCATCGGCGGAAGAGCTCCGGCCATTGCGGCGGTTTGCATCATTTCTTGCATTTCCGGCATTCTATTCTCCATCCTTTTCCAATTAGGAAATATATGGAACTCAGCTTCCTGTCCTGCTTCTATGTTCAAGGCTTTTTGTATCAACTGTGTGAGACTGGCTTGAAATTCAACAGGAAGGTTCTGAATCTGTTG
>CAZVAV010000319.1:0-2877 GCA_964625135.1 uncultured Oscillospiraceae bacterium
CCGCGTTTTTCGGGATATAGCAAAGCTGCTCCTTGAGCTTTTGCGCCTCGGTCTTCTGATCTGCCTTTTCGGCCATATCAAATCACTCCTTCTTCATTATGGTTTATCGTAAAGCCGGTGATAAATGCCGGCGGTTTTCAAGACCTTGGGAACATACCAGGCGGTGTCGGAAAACGGAATGTTATCAAGCACCACGCCGTCGGCACTGTGCTCGCTGCTTGCCAGCCAGCGCTTGACGCTGCCCCAGCCCGCGTGATAGGCGGCCAGCGCCTCTTCCTCACCGCCGAATTCATCGAGAAGCAGCGCGAGAAGGCGGGTTCCATAGCGGATATTGGTCTGCGGGTCAAAGAGATCGTCGTAAACCGTCTCGGTATCCCCCATCCGCCATTTTGTCCATTCAAAGGTCTCCTCGGTGATCTGCATCAAGCCCCGCGCCCCAATCTTTGAGACCGCGTCGGGACGAAAACGGCTTTCCGTATGGATCACCCCGTAGACAAAGGCGGGGGAAAGCCCGTTTTCCTCGCTGTATTGGTCGATCCACGCCTCATATCGCAGCGGATACAGAGTGGTCAGTGCCACTCTTATACCAAGAATCGCCACAGCGATCAGCAGCAGGAGAGAGCCCAGCAGAAACAGGCCGCTTGCCTTTCGTCTCTTTTTCATGCGCCGTCCTCGCCGTCTTTTGGTACCGGTTCGATCTCACCGGCCTGCAGCTCATGCAGCGCCCGCTCAAGCAGGTCGATCGTCTCAATCGTCTTGATGTGCAGCAGCTGGGGATCGCCGTCGTTCATAATGACCAGCTGGGAACGCGAGGCATAGAACGCGTCGTCGTGCTGCGAGGCGATCCGCCGTCTTGCCTCCTCGTCGGTGAGGTGATCCCGCACGACGATTCGGTTGAGGCGCTGCGCCTCCAGTGCCAGCACCGAGATAACCAGCTCACAGTCGGCATCAGCCCCGCTCTCAAAAAGGGTGGGCGCGTCAAGCACCACCAGCTCGGCTCCCTGCTTTTGCAGCGCCGCGATCCGCTCGTTGATTTCTGTGCGAATATGCGGAAAGATCAGCTCATTTAGCTTTGACAGCTTTTGAGGGTTTCCAAACACAAGGGCGGCGAGCTTTTTGCGATTCAGGGTACCATCCATATTCAGGATGGCAATCGAGAATTCAAGGGCGAGATCCGCCAAACATCTTTTTTCATTTGCAACCACATCGCGGGAAACCTGATCGCAGTCGATGACCTCGATTCCCCGTGCGCGAAACAAACGGCTAACCGTCGATTTTCCCGCACCGGTCTGACCGGTCAGCCCAACCACGTGAATCTCCTTCATTCTTTGATCACCTCGAATGCCGCCGCACGAAGCATGCGGTTATAAACTCCGAGCGCCGCGCCGTCGCGGTCAGGGCAGCGGGCATACACCAGGCGTGCGCCGCGCTCATCAAAGGCGCGCAGCGCCGCAAAAAGCTCTCTCCCCTGCTCCTCCGGGTGATGCTCCCGACCGTAGGTCAGGCAGGGGTGGCGGGTCAACGCTTCTTCCCCGTCAAAGACCAGACCCCATGTGTCCTCGCCGCTCTCGTCAAGCAGCCGGAGAAACCGCCCGATGTCCGATTCCACCAGCACCATCCTCGCCTTGGGGGCGTAATGACGGTACTTCATTCCCGGTGAGGTGGGACGCTCTCCGGGCGAGAGCGGTTCGGATACGGCGTGTGAAATCGCAATCGACTCGCCCAGCGCGGCTTCCAGCTGCTGGGGGGAGATGCCGCCGGGGCGCAGCAGAGTTGGTGCTGCAACGAGCGAAACGACGGTCGATTCGATCCCGACGGGGCATTCTCCGCCATCGAGGATCAGTGGAATCCTTCCCCACAGGTCGTCGACACAGTGCTGCGCCGTCGTCGGAGACGGCGACCCGGAAAGGTTGGCCGAGGGCGCGGCCAGCGGCACCCCTGCCGCCGCGATAACGGCGCGGGCGCCCTCGTGGGACGGCATCCGCACCGCGACCGAATCCATCCCCGCGGTGGTGGTGTCGGGAATCCGTTCACTTTTAGGCAGAATGATGGTCAGAGGCCCCGGCCAGAAGGCATTGGCCAGCCGCATCGCCCGCTCGGGAATCGCACGCACCAGCGGCTCCCACATCGCGAGGCTGCTGATGTGCACGATCAGCGGATTGTCCTGCGGGCGACCCTTCACCTGAAAAATCTCGCGGACGGCAACCTCATCCAAGGCGTTTGCCGCAAGTCCGTAAACTGTTTCGGTCGGGAGCGCCACCAGACCTCCCCGCTTTAGAATCTCACCGGCAGCCGTGATTCCCTCGGCGTCACAGCGCAGCAGTTGGGTCTCCATCATGGCTCCCCCTCCGCTGAAGCGCGCAGCCGCTCGGTCTGATCATAGGTGATCAAAGCATCGAGCAGCTCATCAAGAGCGCCGTTCATGACCCCGTCGAGCTTGTAGAGAGTCAAGCCGATCCGATGGTCGGTCACCCGTCCCTGTGGAAAATTATAGGTGCGGATTCGTTCCGAGCGGTCACCGGTGCCGACCTGACTTTTGCGGTCGGAGGCAATCTGCGCGTTCTGCTCGTTGAGCATTCTGTCATAGAGGCGGGAGCGAAGAACGCTCATCGCCTTTTCCTTGTTCTTGTGCTGGCTGCGCTGATCCTGACACTCGACCACCAAACCGGTGGGCAGATGGGTGATCCGAATCGCGGACTCGGTCTTGTTGATGTGCTGCCCGCCCGCACCGCTCGCGCGAAAGGTATCGATCTGCAGCTCCTTCTCGTTGATCTCAACCTCGACGTCCTCAACCTCGGGCAGCACCGCCACCGTCACTGTCGAGGTGTGGATTCTGCCCGACGCCTCGGTATCGGGCACCCGCTGCACCCGGTGCAC
>CAZVAV010000320.1:0-2859 GCA_964625135.1 uncultured Oscillospiraceae bacterium
ATCTCGCCCTTGCGCAGCCCGGTTTGAGCGGCGGCAAGCTTTGCGGCGGTCGAGGGGCTGTTGCCCTCCTCCATCAGGCGACGGGCAAGGGAAAGCGCGTCGTCGGGGTTGGCAATCGGCGGTTCAACCTCGGGAGCGCCCTCCAGAATCAGCACAAATTCACCCCGCGGGGCATTTTGCTCATACCGTTCGCACGCCTGTCCCAGAGTGGTACGAACCACCTCCTCGTGCAGCTTGGTCAGCTCCCGGCAGAGGGCAATGCGCCGCTCTTTTCCAAACGTCTCGCACAGATCGCCGAGGGTGGCGCGCAGCTTATGCGGCGCCTCATAAAAGATCATGGTGCGGCGCTCCTGCCGCAGCGAGTCAAGGTGCTCCCTTCGGCTCTGCCGGGCGGTGGAAAGGAACCCCTCAAAGGTAAAGCGGCTGGTCGAAAGTCCCGATAGCGCCAGCGCCGAGAGGGCGGCGGTCGGCCCCGGCACCGCGACGACCTCGATGCCCGCCTCGGCGCAGAGCCGAACCAGATCCTCACCGGGGTCCGAGATGGCGGGCATTCCCGCGTCGGTGACCAGTGCGCAGGCTTCCCCGGAAAGAATCCGGTCGACAAGCTGCTGCCCTCTCTCCCGCAGGTTATGCTGGTAATAGCTGACCATCGGCTTGGAAATGCCAAAATGGTTGAAGAGCTTGAGGGTTACGCGGGTGTCCTCAGCCGCGATAAAATCGACCGAGCGGAGCGTCTCGACCGCCCGGGGAGAAAAATCCCCGAGGTTGCCGATCGGAGTTCCGACAAGATAGAGTTTGGACATATTCAGCCTCCTTTTATCCGGTAGATGGAACAATATTCTTCGCTTGGCTGCCCATTTTTGTCGTACAGAAGCAGCGGGGCGAGCCAGCGCAGCTCCTTTTTCCCGCCGCGTACCGCTTCGACTAGAAAGAGCGAGGGTGCGGCTCCCTCACGGGGTGCGACGGCACGAATGACTTTCGGCTCCAGCCCATTGCCCCGCAGCGCCTCAAAGAGGTCGGGTAGGCGCTCGGGACGCCAGCAGCAGCAGAACCGCCCGCCAAATCGCAGCAGGCAAGCCGCTGCCGCCGAAACCGCGTCGATGGTGGCGGTGACCTCCTGCCGGGCGGCGCGCCGAACGGGGGCAATCGGTTCCTTCTGTGACCCGGGCGGGAAGTAGGGCGGATTGCAGACGACAAGATCAAAGCGCCCTGCCTGTAACGGGGAATCGCTTTTCAATTTTCGCAAATCGGCCTGAATGGGAAAAACGCGATTTGTGAGTCCGTTTTTCTCGACGCTCATCGTCAGCAGAGCCGTCGCCTCAAAATCGAGCTCGACGCAGGCGGCGGTGGCGGGGGTAAGCTCGCCTTCCCCGAACCAGAGCAGCGTAACCGCCCCGCAGCCCGCCCCCAGCTCAACGGCGCGCTCACCGGGGCGGGGCGCGGCAAAGCGGGAGAGCAGCACCGAATCGGTGGTAAATCGATGCTGCGTTGAAATGGCCATCTCAACCCCCGGCAGGAGAGAAATCCAGCGAAATTCCATATACCCCTCGTTATATCAAACAAAATAATACAAAACTTGAGCTTGTTCGCCCTTGATTTCAGGCAACAGAAAAGGGAGCCGCTGCAAACGACCGGATTGGTCACAGCGTCTCCCTTCTGTTTGAGTGGCAGGGCGATTAAGCCTGAGCCGGAGCGCCGACGGGGCAAACACCCGCGCAAGCGCCGCAGTCGATGCAGACATCAGGATTGATCTGATACTGGCCATCGGCCTCGCTGATGGCGTTGACGGGACATTCGCTCTCGCAGGCACCGCAGCTGATGCAAGCGCCAGAAATATGAAATGCCATTGGTATTACACCTCCTTTGAGTTTTCAACGCTATCATACCATATCCTGATGAAAAATCAAAGGGATTTTGCGAAAATAATTCCTGTTACTCAGCCGGAAAAATTCACCGATCATTCCTCCGGTGAAGCGGTCGCCGCATCCGGCGGCTTGGGGCCGGAGCGACCTCGGCCTCCCCGGCGGCGGCGTGGACGGGGGCGGGCGGGCGCGTCCTCGTTTCCTTCGCCCTGCTCGGGGGCTGCTGCGGATTTCTCAGCAGGCGCTTCCGGCTGCTTTTTGGGGCGCGGCGGAGAAGGCGGCGTGCCTTCACTTCCCTCGACGACCTGCTTTGGCGGTTTTGGACGGGCGGGGCGTTCCCCACCTTGACGCGGCGCGGGCTTACGCTCCGGGCGTTCGCCGCGCTGCTGGGCTGGCGGCTGACCGGGCTGCTGCTCGTCGGCCTTTTCTTCTCCCGTCGGACGGTCACCGCGAAGCGGGGTCACCTCCCGCTTCGAGAAGTTCTTGAAGGCATAGCCCTCGCCCGATTCGATCTTGACCTTTAGGCCACCGGTGACCAGATTGGTAATTTCGCAGATTACGCCGTTTCCTTCGGGGGTGGACACGGGGGTGCCGACCCGCGGGGTGGTGCGGATCAGATCCTCGTAGGCGTTTTGCTCATATTTCAGGCAGCACATCAGCCGCCCGCAGGTGCCGGAAATTTTGGTGGGGTTGAGCGAGAGCCCCTGCTCCTTTGCCATTTTGATCGAAACCGGCTGAAAATCTCCGAGGAAGCTTGAGCAGCAAAACACCCGCCCGCAGATGCCCAGCCCCCCCAGCATCTTGGCCTCGTCCCGCACGCCGATCTGCCGCAGCTCAATGCGGGTGCGGAAGATGCCTGCCAGATCCTTGACCAAATCGCGAAAGTCGACCCGACCGTCGGCGGTGAAGTAAAAGAGAATTTTGCTGTTGTCGAAGGTATACTCCACATCGACCAGCTTCATCTCCATCTTGTGCTCGATGATCTTGCGCTGGCAGA
>CAZVAV010000321.1:0-2831 GCA_964625135.1 uncultured Oscillospiraceae bacterium
GCCGTCGCAAAATGCACAATTACGCATTTTGCGACGGCGCCTCATTACGATTTATCCCCGGATCGAAAGATCAGCGAGACGATCAAGCCCGCCATCATCGCCGCGGTGATGCCGGCGGCGCTGGCAGTCAGCGGCCCGAGCAGGATGCCCATAAAGCCGTACTCCCGCACCGCCTCGCGCACGCCCCGGGCAATCGTTGCCCCAAAGCCGGTCAGCGGAACGGTTGCCCCCGCCCCCGCGAAATCGACCAACGGCTGGTAAACCCCCAGTCCGCCGAGGATGACGCCCGCGACAACGAACGAGACCAGAATTCGCGCGGGGGTCAGCTTGGTGAAGTCGATCAAAAGCTGACCGACGAGACAGATCAGCCCACCCACGACAAAAGCCTTCAGGTAGGAAAGCAGAATCGCGCTCACAGAATCCCCTCCTTTTCGTGGGAAAGCCAGACCAGATGGGCGATGCCGGGAATCGATTCCTTCTGCTGGATGGTGGTGGGGGAGAGCAGTGCGCCGGTTGGCATAAACAGGATATTTCTTAGCTTGCCCTCCCGCAGAGACGGCAGCAGATAGGAGCCGAGCACCGAGGCCGCGCAGCCGCAGCCCGAGCCGCCTGCGTGAACGTCCTGCTGCTTGCGGTCAAAGATCAGCAGGCCACAGTCGGTGTGGCGGGACTTGATGTCCAGCCCTTCCCGCTGCAAAAGCTCGATGAGAAGCTGCGAGCCGATCGCCCCAAGGTCACCGCTGGCGATCAGGTCAAACTGCTCGGGGGTGGTGTTGGTGTCGCTAAAAAAGCGGCGCAGCGTCGCGGCGGCGGCCGGAGCCATTGCCGCGCCCATGTTGTTCTGATCGGTCACCCCAAGATCCTCGATGGTGCCGACCGTGACCGCCCGCACGAAGGGAGCCTGCGTCCCCCCCTCAAGAATCACCGCGCCGGAGGCGGTTGCCGTCCACTGCGCCGACGGGGGGCGCACCGAGCCGTATTCGAGCGGGAACCGGTACTGCCGTTCGGCGGTGCAAAAATGCGAGGAGGTGACCGCCATCGCCCGGTGGGCGGTCTGCGAATCGACCAGCATCGACGCCAGCAGCAGCCCCTCGGCCATGGTCGAGCAGGCGCCATAGAGGCCGAACAGCGGAATTCCCGCTTCCCGCAGCCCGAAGGTGGTGCCGGTACACTGGTTGAGCAGGTCTCCCGCAAAGACGCAGTCGATGTCCTCGGCGGTAAGCGCCGCCTTGGAAAGCGCCTGATTGACGGTCAGCGTGACCATCCTGCTCTCGGCCTTTTCCCAGGAATCCTGCCCGAAGGTGGTGTCCTGCTCAATCAGGTCAAAGCTCGGGCCGAGCGGGCCTTCCCCTTCCTTTTTGCCGCCGGTGGCGGCCCATGCGCGCACCGAAGGGGTGCGCTCCATCACATAGGTTTGTTTTCCTTGTTTCTTTGCCATAGTTTCCTCCTAATAGAGGCCGAAGAGCCAGATCACGATGCCGTAGACCACACCGGCGGCCACCCCATAGACGATGACCGGCCCCGCAATCAAAAACATCTTTGCGCCAACGCCCAGCACCATTCCCTCGGTCTTAAATTCAAGGGCGGGGGCGGCGACGGCATTGGCAAACCCGGTGATCGGCACCAATGTGCCCGCTCCCGCATGCTTGGCAAGATTGTCAAAGACATTGAGGCCGGTCAGTGCCGCGGTGAGTGCCACCAGCGTGCAGGAGGCCGCGACCGGACAAAATTTTTGCGCAACCCCCAGCGCCGAATAGCCGTCGGCAAGCATCTGCCCGAGGACGCAGATCAATCCGCCGATGAGAAACGCGCTGGGCAGCGTCACGGCAATTTTGCTCGGCGGCGAGGCCTTTTTGACCATCTGGTCATAATCCTGATTGGAAAGCTGCAAAAGAATCCCTTCCTTTCACCGCTAGTGTGCCGAAAATCCAACTCATTATGTATTTTTGATGCCGCAACACATTTGAAAGCAAAAATTCAGCATATTGTTTGCCGCGAAAAAATAACTATAAAACAGTCGGCGATGATCGAAGGGGGGAGCAAACATAGCTTATACGGATTTAGAGCTTTTCGCACGGCTGCTTCAGTGCGAGGCGGGCGGCGAAGGGGACGACGGGATGCGTGCTGTGGCGAGCGTTGTTATGAATCGGGTCAACGCGCCCGGCGGTGAGTACGCGCGGGTCGGCAAAGGAAGTCTGCGCAACATCATTTATCAGAAGGGGCAGTTCGACTGTGTGCGGGAGATTGTGGGCGGAAAGCCCAACAATCAGCTGGTTTACAACATGTCCCCGGAGCAGATCCACTACGATATCGCCGAGTGGGCTCTGGCGGGAAACAGGCTCACCAACCTGGGTGAGGCACTCTGGTACTTTAACCCCTACATCCCCGAGTGCCGCGAAAATTTCCCAAGCAAGGTGGGGGAGTTTGCAATCCGCATCGGCGACCACTGCTTCTACAATCCAACCGAATACTATTTTGAAACATAAGAAGGAGGAGATTCATAATGCCAGTCGGACCGTACGAGAATAGTGTGGCATGGAAGCTCAATGATACCAATCCGCCCCCGGTGAGTGGAAATGAGATTTCACCCTCCGCTTATTCCGGATCGATGCAGGAAATCCTCAGGCAAAACATTGGCAACTATGTGGAATGTGAATTCTTGATCGGGACGCAAAACTTAGTTCATAAGGAGGGAGTTCTCTATTCGGTTGGTGTGAGCTTTCTGATTTTGTATGAGATTTATAATCAGGAATACATTGTCTGCGATTTTTATTCACTGAAGTTTGTCACCTTCCTGGAGCCGGGCTCCCTCGCGAAACGTGGAATTACGG
>CAZVAV010000322.1:0-2802 GCA_964625135.1 uncultured Oscillospiraceae bacterium
GGCGTTTTTATTTGGCTCTTTGTCAAATGCTGTGTGCGCCTAAATTTGTAGCTGAAAAATTTCGCGGATGCAACGAAAGCCTGAATTCGCGCCGGTTTTTGTTCCGTTTTCAGGATAAGACTTTCTTTTACGCCCCAATCGAGTTATAATGTCATGGATATCTGCCAATTCTTCTGCGGGAGCAGCTTTGCTTTGATTGTGCAGGTCAAAATATACCGCTGCCCGTTTGAAAACGGCCGGATCACTGTGGGGTTTCACATCGATGATATTTTCAGACCTGATTTTTTTATATCTCTTTCTGCCCGCAAACCTTCTGCTCTATTACGTTTCAAAGGACAGAGGCTGGCGCAACGGCATACTGGTCACCTTTTCCCTGCTTTTTTATGCGTGGGGGGAACCGGTCTATTTGCTTTTACTGCTCTTTTCGGTTGCGCTCAACTACTTCTATGGCCGGGTGATCGAGCTGCTGCGCGGCACCATGCAAGCAAGACTTGCCCTCGCGGTCATTGTCCTGATCGACCTAGGGCTGCTTGGGCTCTTTAAGTACAGCGGTTTCGCGGTCGAGACGCTCAACTCTCTGTTGGGGCTGTCCATTCCGGTACCCGGGCTGACGCTGCCGATCGGAATTTCGTTTTACACCTTTCAGATTCTCTCCTACGTCGTTGATGTCTACCGGGGGGATTGCCCCGCGCAGCGGAGCTATTGGAAATTCCTGCTCTTTGTTTCGCTCTACCATCAGCTGGTGGCGGGTCCCATCGTCCGATACAGCGAGATTGCAGAGCGGATTGACCACCGTGTTGAGAGTTGGTCGGGAATCTCCCACGGCTTTAACCGTTTTTTTGTCGGCCTGATCAAAAAGGTGCTGATTGCCAATACCGCGGGTAAGCTCGCCGCCACCTACCTTGACGGGTCGATCGCCTCGCTCACCGTGCTCGGCGGCTGGCTTGGCGCGCTGCTCTTCTCGCTGCAAATCTACTATGACTTCTCGGGCTATTCCGATATGGCGATCGGGCTGGGGGAGATGTTTGGCTTTTCCCACCCCGAAAACTTTTACTACCCCTATGTCTCCCGCTCGGCCACCGAATTCTGGCGGCGGTGGCACATCACGCTCGGGCGCTTTTTCCGCGACTATCTCTATATTCCGCTGGGCGGAAACCGGCGTCGTATGGTATTCAATCTAATGATCACCTGGTTTGCCACCGGGCTTTGGCACGGCGCCTCCTGGAACTTTGTGCTTTGGGGACTCTATTACGGGCTGCTAATCCTGCTTGAGCGCCTTTTTCTTGCCCGCTTGCTAGAGCGGCTCCCCCGCTTTCTTTCCCACGTCTACCTTCTGCTCGCCATGCTGTTTGGGTGGGTGCTGTTCTATTTCACCTCGATCGACCGTGCTGTGGCCTACATGGGGCGGATGCTCGGCTTCGGCGCGCCCGCCCTTTATGATCTGCCCACCCTCTTCGATCTTGCCAACAACTGCTTCTGGCTCGGGTTGGCCATCCTGTTCTGCATGCCGGTCTGCGAGTGGCTGCGCCGTCTGCCCAAGGCGGTTCTGGCGACAGCAGATCGTCTTCGCCCGGTCGTAAACCTCGCGCTGCTGGCGCTTTGCACCGCGCTGCTGGTCGGGCAAAGCTACAACCCCTTCCTCTACTTCCGCTTCTAAGGGAGATGATTTGATGCCGCACAACAACCGTAAATCCCCTCCGTCGATGACCGGGGTTCTGATGACCGTGCTGGTGCTGGGCGCGGTGGGAATCACCGCCCTCTGCTACGACCGACCCACCGTTTCGGAAATTGAAAAGCGCCCGCTCGCCACCCGGCCGGCCTTTTCTACTCAGGCGCTTCTCTCGGGCAGCTACACCCGGGAGCTCTCCAATTTTTTTGCCGATACCTTCCCGCTGCGCGAACGGCTGGTCGCCTTCTCGGGCGTACTGACCGAGCTGCGCGGGCTGCGCTTTGACGATGTACGGATTCATGAAGCAAAATCCGATGACGGCGCGATCGAAACCGACATTGCGAAAGCCTCCGAAGCGTCCTCCGGAGAGCAAAACGCCGCTGCCCCTGAAAGCGCCGCCGAACCGGTGGACGAGGCGGTTGAGGGCGGGGTGCGAAACGGCTCGATCTTTATCTACAAAAACGCCGGCTATCAAATTTTTGGCGGCGGCGATTCAATGGGTCAATGGTATGCCCAAGCCATCAACCGCTATGAGCGCGAGCTTGGGGAAACCATCCGAATCTACAACCTTGTCGTGCCCTCCTCAATCGAGTTTGGTCTGCCCGAGCGCTACCGCAGCGTGACCTCCCCACAGCAGCCTAAGCTGGAAAACATTGCGGCCAGCCTCGACCCCGGCGTTGAATTTGTCAACCCCTACGCGGCGCTTGACGCACACCGGGACGAATATCTTTATTTCGGCACCGACCACCACTGGACCGCGCTGGGCTCGTACTACGCCTATACCGCCTTCTGTGAAAAGGCAGGCTTTGAGCCGGTTGAGCCTTCCGCGCTGGAACGGCGCACCCTCGAGCCGTTTCTTGGCACCCTCTATTCGCAGACGCAGGACCCCGGCATGGCGCAGCATCCCGACCACGTGGACTATTATATCATGCCGCGCACGATCAGCTGCAGCTATTTCCTCAAGGGTTCGCCGTTCTACGGCAGCTACGGCCCGCTCTACGGCGAGTATGCCAAGAGCTACAACTCCTATTCGGTGTTTTTGCAGCATCGCTGGTGATGCGGATGATCGGGATATCCCCCTGCAAAAACACCGAATAGGAGTTGTAGCTCTTGGCATACTCGCCGTAGAGCGG
>CAZVAV010000323.1:0-2793 GCA_964625135.1 uncultured Oscillospiraceae bacterium
GTTGCGTGCGTTGTCCGTTTGAAAACTGTAAACAATTTATGAAAGCCCTTGACAAACCAAACATAGAATGGTAAAGTACACTTAGCACTCGAAGAACAAGAGTGCTAACGAAACAAAAACGGCGCTCCAACCGCCGGCGAACAGCCGACACGGTTCCCGGCGCGAAGGAGGTTTTTGTATGGCACTCGACGGCCGAAAGGCTCCGATCCTTAAGGTCGTGGTCGAGCGGTTTATCCAGACCGGCGAGCCAGTCGGCTCCAAATATGTCGCACAGGCGATGGAAAACGCGGTGTCCTCCGCCACCATCCGCAACGAGATGGCGGCGCTTGAGGACGCGGGACTGCTCGAGCAGCCCCATACCTCGTCCGGCCGGGTTCCCACCCATATGGGCTATCGGGTTTACCTCGACGAGATGATGGAGCAGGAGCCGCTGACCCCCCGCGAGCGCGGCGAGATTGACGCCCTCTTCAATGTGCGCAACGCCGACCCCGATCAGCTTTTGCGGGACGCGGCCGCGTCGCTGGCGACGCTCACCCGTCTGGCGGCTGTCTCGGCAACGATGATTCCCCGCACCGTTACCGTCCGGGGGGTCGAGATTATCCCCGCCGGAAGGCGGACGGTGGTGATATTGCTGGTTGCGTCCTCCGGCGTGATCAAGAATAAGGTCTGCCGGGTCGACTTTGAGCTGACCGAGGCGGTCATCCGCTTCTTTGTCGAATTTGCAAAGAAGCAGCTGGTCGGCAGAAGCCTGGAGGAGATCACCAGCGGCTACCTCAATTCGGTCAGCGTTTCGCTTGGCGAGTACGCACGGCTCTTTATGCCGGTCTTTGCCGCCCTCTACGATCTGGTGCGGGAAATTAACGACGGGCAGTATGTCGCCCGGGGAACCACCAATCTGCTCGGCTATCGCGAGCTTTCCCAGACCGCCTATGAGCTGTTAAGCTTTATTGAGCAGCCGCAGGAGATGCAGGAGCTTCTCGCGGGACACGCGGCCCCGGTTCAGGTGCTGATCGGCCGGGAAAGCGCCACCGCCCAGCTCTCGGACAGCTCGATGCTGATCGCCCGCTATAACATCGGCAGCAATGCCGCCGGGGCGATTGGAATTATCGGGCCGGTTCGGATGAATTATGCCCGTCTGCTGCCGCATCTCGAATATTTTGCATCCACGTTAGGCAAGCTCTTGAGCGAAACCTATACCGAACAATAGCCGTACAAGAAGGGAGAATCCCGATGGAAGACAAAAATCAGCCGAACGGCACCGAGGAGCTCGAACGCGAAGAGGTGCAGACTCCCCCCGCCGGAGAGCAAGCGCAGGCCGCCGCGCAGGAGGCCGAGCCGAAGGAAGAGAAAAAATCCGGCTGGCGCGACAAGCTCAAAAAGGAAGACCCCAGAGAGGCCGAGCTCAAAAAGCTCCAGGACGACTACGCCGCGCTCAACGACAAATATCTGCGGCTGATGGCCGAATACGATAACTTCCGCAAGCGCTCGCAGCGAGAGCGGGATTCGATCTACCCCGAGGCGACGGCGGCGGCGGTCGGTGGATTTTTGGCGGTGGTCGATACCTTTGAACGGGCACTTGCCGCCGAATGCAGCGACCCCGAGTACAAAAAGGGAACCGAGCTGACCTACAAATCGCTGATCGATGTGCTGGGAAAGCTCAAGGTTGAGGCGTTCGGGCAGCCGGGCGAGACGTTTGACCCCAACTGCCACAACGCGGTGATGCACATCGAGGACGAGAGCCTTGCGCCCGGCACGGTGGCCGAGGTGTTTCAAAGAGGCTACCGCCTCGGAGACCGGGTGCTCCGCGCCGCGATGGTCAAGGTGGCAAACTGAGAGAGCAAGCCTTTGCGGCATCCGACGCGCGATTGATATAAAAACAAACAATTCGATTTGCAATAAGATTTGGAGGAATTCATTATGGGAAAAATTATCGGCATTGACCTTGGAACAACCAACTCCTGTGTCGCCGTCATGGAGGGCGGCGAGCCCGTCGTTATCGCCAACCCCGAGGGCGCGAGAACAACCGCGTCGGTGCTCGCCTTCTCGAAGACCGGCGAGAGAATGGTCGGTCAGGTGGCAAAGCGCCAGGCCATCACCAACCCCGACCGCACCATCAGCTCGATCAAGAGAAAGATGGGCTCGGATTATCACGTCGAGATCGACGGCAAGAAGTATACCCCGCAGGAAATCTCGGCCATGATCCTGCAAAAGCTCAAGAGCGATGCAGAGGCCTATCTCGGCCAGCCGGTCACCGAGGCGGTCATCACCGTCCCGGCCTACTTCACCGACGCGCAGCGGCAGGCCACCAAGGACGCGGGGCGCATCGCGGGTCTCGACGTCAAGCGGATCATCAACGAGCCGACCGCCGCGGCGCTTGCCTACGGCGTGGATAAGGAGGCCGATCAGAAGGTCATGGTGTATGACCTTGGCGGCGGCACCTTCGACGTCTCGATCATCGAGATGGGCGACGGCGTGCAGGAGGTTCTCGCCACCGCCGGCAACAATAAGCTGGGCGGCGACGACTTTGACGATCGCCTGATCAAGTATATGGTCACCGAATTCAAGCGTGAGAGCGGCGTTGACCTTTCGGGCGACAAGATGGCGATGCAGCGCCTCAAGGAAGCGGCGGAAAAGGCCAAGATCGAGCTTTCCGGCATGACCACCGCACAGGTGAACCTGCCGTTCATCACCGCCGACGCCAACGGCCCGAAGCATCTCGACATGACCGTGACCCGCGCGAAATTTAACGAGCTGACCGCCGACCTTGTGGCCGCGACGATGGGTCCGCTCAAG
>CAZVAV010000324.1:0-2769 GCA_964625135.1 uncultured Oscillospiraceae bacterium
CCAAAGCTTGTTTGAGAAAATTCAGTTTAATCTACTTTCATTGATGAGGTATGGAATACCTTTTGTAAGCTGTATTTTAATTGGACTTCATTTCTATTTTTCAAACGCAGAAAAAGTTACAATCTTAGTAAATGAGGGATTTACTTTATCTATTATGTCTTTGGTCGCATTGTTGACCATAATCCTATTTGGAATTATGCTTCGGTGGGCATGGTTTTCCACTTCTAGAGCATAATTACTAATTACAGATTATGATAAGAGAAACAAAGGATTACATAAACGCAAACTCCCATTCGTTCTTGTATTCTTTGTTTTGACAATAGTAATTATTTTCTTTTATATTTTGTTTTTGAATATTTTATTTATCTAATGGGCAATAGACTGAGCTGCCTATTATTCATATAATGTCAGTCTGTACAGCAGTTTTGAGTTACCCATTCTATTCAAACAGGGCAGCGTCCGCTGCCCTGTTTCCTTTCCTCTCCTCACAGTCCCTCCGACGGGGAAACCGACGGCAAGCTGCTCAAATTGTTGTTTTCGCTTCCGTCAGGAATCGACTTGAGATACTCGGTATCGCCCCGATGGGAGATTCCCACCCCGGAGATGCCGCCCTGCCGCGCCAGCTCCACCGCCTGCGATTTTTCCAGCACGGTGTTGTCCGACAAACGATATCCGGTCACCTTGCCGCCCTGTTTTACCAGCCCGGTAATGCTGCGGGCGTCAGAGCCGGGAGCCGGAATGTCATCCAGCGTATTTTTGGCCAGCGCCTCATGCTGACTTTGACCCATTTTCATTGGAATGCCTCCTTTCTTGTTTTGATCAGTTTGCGCATCCTGTTGCAAATTAACAGCGCCAAATTTAGATCAAAGACCGTTGGAAGCTTTTGTATCAAGGGCTTCATTTTGGGTTTTCGTTGTCGCGCGGTACAAAATGCTGACAGGCCGGGGTGTCGGTTTCGCGCCTTTTCAGCCGTGGGTAGACGCAATGCCCATCGTTAATTTCGCGATAGCCTCTCCTAAACTTGACGTAATGCTGCCTGAAATGCTTGCATTCTTTGCAGACGTTTTCCATGCCCATTCTCCTTTCGCTGTAAACTACAACGTAATACAATGTAACTGTAGTATATTGTATTACAATAGTTGTAAAATGTAAACGGTGATTAAATGGGTATTGAAAAGAAAGTAATGAGCATCCGCTTGGATGAAGAATTTATTGGGCGTCTTAAGCAACAAGCCGAAACAGAGAATCGTACCGTTTCTAATTTGGTCGAAACGGTACTGAAAAAGTACCTCCGTGAGCAGGAAAACAATGGTGATTGTTAACGCACCGCTCCAATCAAAAAAGGAGTATTGTCAATTGAGTATCTACCAACTACCCTTGATATGGGTGATGTAAATGAAAGCGGTGCGTATTGTGCTGGATCGCAAATTGGAGGAAACAGGTATAACCAGATATGAACTGGCAAAAAGAATTGGGGTCAAATTTCAAACCGTCGATAACTATTATAAAAACCGGGTTACCCGCTACGACAGCGAGCTTCTCCTGAAGATATGCACCGTTCTGGAATGTGATGTAGGCGACATCATTCAAATTGTGGAGAGCTAGCCCTTCAATCTATCGAAGCACAGTGGCATATTCCCCATAAAATTTGCCAGATTTCCTGCAATATGTTATGCTACATGCAGAACGCGGGCCGGTTCCCCGGAGATGGCGGAGCCGGTTCGCTTTTTCCGCTTTTGTTACATCCCCTCGATCAGACAGCCCGCCATCAGCGAAACGGCAAGCGGAAGCACCCGCTCGTCGGGCAAAAAACGGTCGTTGTGCAGGGGGAATTCGCTCCCGCACCCCAAAAAGAAATAGGTGGACGGCAGCACCTGCGAATAAAACGAAAAATCCTCCCCGATCAGGCTGGTCTGAATATCGGTGAGAACCTGCTCCTCCCCAAGAATGCCCTGCGCCGCTTGGATAAAGGCGGCGGTCTGCGCCGGATGGTTCACCACAAAGCTGTAGCCATCCGCGATCTCCACCTTTGCGCGTCCGCCGTAGCTTTGGGCGATCCCCTCGGACAGCTCGCGAATCCGCCGCTTGATCTTCTCCCGCGACTGGGTGGTGACGGTGCGGATGGTTCCCTCAAGCCGCACGTGATCGCAGAGGATGTTGTACCGCCCAAACGAGCGCAGCTCCCCCACCGTCACCAGACAGGTGGCAAAGGGGTCAATCTCCCGGCGGAGCTTATGGACAAGGGCGTTGACCAGATCGGCTCCGATCGAGATGGCGTCCACCCCCTTGTACGGCTCGGCGGCATGCGCGCTTCTGCCGAAGAGGTCGACGCCAAATTTATCCGAAGCCCCCATCTGCACGCCGGGCTTGACGCCAATCTGCCCCACCGCAAGCGAGGGCCATAGGTGCAGCCCGAGGATGCCGCTCACCCCCAGCCGGGTAAAGATTCCGGTTTCAATCACCGGCTTTGCGCCGCCAACGGGATTATTCTCCTCCGCCGGCTGAAACAAAACCATCACATTGCAGCTGAGCTGCTCCCTCAGCCGGTGCAGGGTCAGTGCAAGCCCGGCGGCAATCGCCGTGTGCATGTCGTGCCCGCAGGCGTGCATCCTCCCCTCGTGCTTCGAGCTGTGCGCACAGCCGGTGTTTTCGGTCACGGGCAGGGCGTCGATGTCGGCGCGAAAGCACAGCGTCCTGGCCGCGCCGCTCTCGATCAGAACATAGCCTCCGGTGAGCGCGTCAAACCGGTGGAAGGTCAGCCCCTCCTTC
>CAZVAV010000325.1:0-2762 GCA_964625135.1 uncultured Oscillospiraceae bacterium
GTCATATACTTCTGAACCTCGTTGAAGCGGGAGGTCGCGATCGAGGTAACAGGGTTCTCCTGTCCGTCGACCATGCCCTGCTGGAGTGCGGTGTAGAGCTCGTTAAACGAAACGGGGGTAGCGGTCGCCTTGAGCGAATCCATCAGAGCGAACCAGATGGGAGCCTCCTGAACGCGGATGCTCAGACCCTTCATGTCCTCGGCGGTCTTGACCTCGCGGACGTTGTTGGTGAAGTGACGGAAGCCGAGCTCGCAGAAGCCGAGATGCTTAAAGCCCTGTGCCTCAAAGAGCGGGACAAACCGGTCGGTGAGCAGGTTGTCCAGAACGTCGTAGGCCTGTTCCTTATTGGCAAACAGGTACGGGATCGAAAGAACCTGAACCTCAGGCACCCAGGCGGGCAGGGTTCCGTCGGTGGTGACGATGCTCATCTGGAGGGTGCCGAGCTTGACCCCCTCGGCAGCCTCACGCTCGCCGCCGAGCGCGCCGTTCGGGAAGATGTTGACGGTGACCTGACCGTTCGAGAGCTCCTCGACCTTCTCCTTAAAGAAGGAGGCGGCAATGGTGGACTGGTGCGACTCGTTGCCGACGGTGGCAACCTTAATTTCATAGCTCTTTCCGGCGGGGGCGGCCGAGGCCGCGCCCGAAGCTGCGGGAGTGCTCGAGGCAGAGCCGCCGCATCCGGCAAGGCTCATGGTAAGCAGCGAAAGGGCAAGTGCAAAACTGGCAAGCTTTTTCATCTTATCGTTCCTCCTCGGTAATGGTGTCTGCGTTGTAGAAGCAGGAAATCGAGCGCGCAAGGGTATCATCCACCAGCTCACAGCGGAAGGTGGTTCCAAACTTAAATCCGTTGAGGGCGGGCACAGTGCCGGAGTAGATCACGCTGTTTTGGATGTCGCCCACCCGCTCGCGCAGCTCCGCGAGGATTTTCTCGGGCGGCAGGATATCGGCCAGCGTGCCGTCCTGATAGGGAATCTCGGCGCCGTCGATCGTCTGATACGAGCGAACACGGATCGAATCCCAATGCTCCTTGACCTCCTCGTAATCCCAGAGGTCGAAGCCGATCGGCTTGGGGCAAATCTGCTTGGCCTTGAGGACGTTTTGTCCCTCAAGCTCGCGGTCGGTGTGATCGCTGCCGACTCCGATATAAATTTTGCCCTCACAAAGGACGATGATGTACTCAACCTCGCCGCAGGTGCGGTTTCCGACAAACTGGAGATCCTCCTCCTGCGTCAGACAGATGTTCGAGCACTCGAAGATGGTCGGAATCTTCTTCGGGGCGGGAACGCCGAGGTCGCGCTCAAGCTCGCGGATGTGCTCCATTGTTTTTTCCATGTTGCGTCCGGCATAGCCGATCGCGAAAAGATGCTGGTATTCCATCTCGAAGGGACGAACGGCCCCTCCCTGGTGAAGGCGGAAGGAAATTTTGCTCATGGTAAAATAGGTCCTCCTTATTTAATTTCATATAGAGAAGGGCGGCGGTCGCGATAGACATTGATGCTTTCGCGGATGCCGCGCACAACTTCAAAATCGAGCTCGGCGGTGAGGATTTCCTCCTCTTCGCCTCCGAGGGCAAGCACCTCGCCCCAAGGATCGAGCAGGATTGAATGACCGCCAAACTTGGTCTTGCCCGCCGTGCCGCAGGAGTTGGTGGCCACCACAAACATCTGATTCTCAATGGCGCGGGCGGTGTTGAGAATCTCCCAGTGCCGAGTGCGGATCGACGGCCACTGGGCTACGACAAAGAGCAGGTCAAGCTTGCGCAGGGCAAGACTTCTCACCAGCTCAAGGAAGCGGATATCATAGCAGATGACGATGCCACAGCGTGCGCCGTCGAGCGAGAAGGTCACCAGACGATCACCAAAGGCGAAGGAGCGATGCTCGCCCATCGGGGTGAAGAGATGGGTCTTGTCGTAGTCGGCCACGACCTCCCCTTCCCGGTTGAAGATGTAGCAGGTGTTGTAAATCTTGTCGTTTTTGACGTTTGCAACCGAACCGGCAACGATGTTGACGCCCAGCTCCTTTGCCAGCGGCCCGAAGGTTTCCCGAACCCGCTGGCCGTCCCGGTCGGAGAGCGCCTCAAGGTTCTCGGAAGGGAAAAAGCCCACGTTCCAGGTCTCGGGCAGGGTAATGACGTCAGCCCCGGTTTGGGCGGCCTTCTTTACCAGCTCTACCGCATGGGCGAAGTTGTAATCGGGATCTGAGAGCTTCATATCCATCTGAATGGCGGAAACTTTCACGCTGTATCCTCCTTATTTTGCTTTGCGGCAGGTTTGGGGTTGCCGCTGCTTAAGATATGTGATATGTTATATATATCATATTTCTCCTGAAAGGTCAATCGTTTCCGATTTTTTATCCATATCATCCTATAAATCAATTTACATTTTGTTCGTTTTAACCAGTTGCCTTGGATTCCTGCAAAGGAATTTTTCAGTACCCTCCCCTGAAATCCGCCAAGCCAGTTGAAAATTTTTGTCTCTTCTTGTATTCTTGTAAGGTGATCAAAACCCGGCCGGACGGCGCGGACCGCCGGACTAACAATCCAAAGGAATGAATGCAATGATCCCGCAACAAAACCAGCCGCAGGCCGCAGACTCGATCTTCGGCTCCGATCCAATCACATCCAATACCTATAAAGAGCAAGCCTACCGCCTGATCAAGGATGCCATCCTCTACCGCAAGATGAAGGTTGGCGTCGTCTATTCGCAGGACGGCCTCTGCGCCGACATGCAGATTTCCCGTACCCCGGTGCGGGAAGCCCTGCT
>CAZVAV010000326.1:0-2761 GCA_964625135.1 uncultured Oscillospiraceae bacterium
CGCCCATAAATTCGAGCTCCTTCTTGATCAAAAAGCCGCTGACCGCCGTTTCCAGATAGTCGGCGACCCCCGTCGTCGAGCAATGGGCGCGGTGGGCGGTGCCAAACGCGTCATTGACAAAGAGATCGGCGAGCGATGCAAATTTTTGAGAGAGCGCGGGGTCGTTTTTGGTCTCCCCCTTCTCAAACCGGACATTCTCGAGCAGCAGCACCTCGCCGGGCAGAAGGGCGGCGGCACGGGCGGACGCATCGGGGCCGACCACGTCGGCGGCAAGCGCCACCGGGCGACCCAGCAGCTCGGAAAGGCGCGCGGCAACCGGCTTCATCGAGAAGGCGGCCTCCGGGCCATTTTTCGGACGGCCAAGGTGGGAACAAAGAATGACCGCCGCACCCTGCTCGAGTAGATAGCGGATGGTGGGAAGGGACGCGACAATCCGCTTATCGTCGGTGATTACGCCATCGGCCAGCGGAACGTTAAAGTCGCAGCGAACCAGTGCCTTTTTCCCCTTCAATTCGATCTCTTCAACGGTTTTTTTGTTATATTTCGGCATAAGATTCCCTCCTGTATTGCAGGAACTGCCGCAAATGAAACATTCTCCATTGCGGCAGCTCCCTGATGATCACTTGGTACCGAAGATGCGGTCGCCCGCGTCGCCGAGACCGGGCAGGATATATTTGTTTTCATTGAGCCGCTCGTCCTTCGAGGCGGCATAGATCTGCACGTCGGGGTGGGCGGTGCTCAGCGCCTCGATGCCCTCGGGCGCGGCGATGATGCAGACGAATTTGATGCTGCGGGGGCTGCGCTTCTTGATGGCATTGACGGCGTCGATCGCCGAGCCACCGGTCGCGAGCATCGGATCGAGCAGGATGACATCCCGCTCCTCGATGTCGGCAGGCAGCTTGCAATAGTACTCATGGGGAGTATGGGTCACCGGATCGCGGTACATGCCGATGTGGCCAATTTTCGCGGCGGGAACAAGGGCGACCATGCCGTCGCACATGCCCAGACCGGCGCGGAGGATCGGCACAAAGGCAAGCTTGCGGCCGGAGATCACCTTCGACTTGGTGACGGTCATCGGCGTCTCAATCTCAATCTCCTTGAGCGGCAGATCCCGGGTGGCCTCATAGCACATCAGCATCGCGATCTCGCTGACCAGTTCACGGAATTCCTTCGAGGGGGTGTTCTTGTCACGGATGAGGGTGACCTTATGCTGGATCAGGGGATGGTCGGTGATGATGGGTTTTAACATGGTAATTCCTCCTGTTGATCAATCGTTTCTAGTCAAGCGCGCCGACAGCGGCGCTCCTTATTAATAGAACAAACTAAAGCAGCATGGTAACGCCGGAAACCGCCATCACAACATAGACGATTCGGCGCAGCACAGCGGCGTTGACCCGGCTGAAGATCTTTCCGCCGATGGTGCCTCCGATGAGAAGGGCGATCAGGGCGATGCCCCAGGCGCTCAGCACCTCGCCGGTGATCAGACCCCGATACAGCCGAACCAGCACGCCATAGGAGTTGCCGATGCAGAAGTAAAACTGAATCGACGCGCGGTACTCCTCCTTGCTTTTGGCCGCGGCCAGCAGATAGAGCACCACCGGCGGGCCGCCGATGCTGCAAAAGCCCGAAAAAAGGCCGCCGAGCAGACCGCAGCAGAGGCCGCCGACATTGGTCGGGCGCAGTGAAATGCGGTCGCTGAGAAAAAAGAAGTAGAGACTTAAGGCGATCAAAATTCCGCCGAGCACCCGCAGCAGCAGCGCTTCATCCAAAACCAGCGTGAGCTGCACCCCGATCGGAAAAGCGACAAAATAGCCCAGAAGCAGCGGCAGCGTCATCCGCACGTTGATATCCCGGCGATGCCGCAGCGCGATGCAGATGCCCATTGTCGCGCCGCAAAGCCCCGCCACCGCGGTCGAGACATGATAGCTCGCCAGCAGATAGGGGAACACCGTCATGCAGAAAATGGAAAAGCCAAAGCCCGTGATCGACTGAATCATGCTTCCGCCGACGCAGAATAGAAAGAACAGCAGTGCTGTCTGTATATTCATCGGGCAGCATTCTCCGCCTCAATCTGCGAAATCAGATCGATCCGGCGCTGGTGCCGTCCTCCCTCGAATTCGGTGTCAAGGAACAGAGCGACCATCTCGCACGCCAGACCCGCGCCAACCACCCGACCGCCCATCGCGAGGATGTTCGCGTCGTTGTGCATCCGGGTATACTTGGCCGAAAAGCAGTCGGAGCAGCAGGCCGCCCGAACGCCCCTGACCTTGTTGGCCGAGATCGAAATGCCGATGCCGGTGCCGCAGAAAAGCAGCCCCCGCTCGTATTCCCCGCTCGCAACCGCTTCGCCCACCGTTTTTCCGATGATCGGATAGTCGCAGGAATCGGTCGAAAAGCAGCCGAAATCGTGATAGGCCACCCCTCTGGAATCGAGGTACTTCTTGACCTCCTCCTTGAGGGCGTAGCCGCCGTGATCGCTTCCCAATGCCAGAACCATGATCTGTTTCCTCCTGTTTGTTTTGCTTGATTTCCCTTTATCCCTTCGCCTGCCCAAGCCTCTGTTCGCGTTCCCGCTCGGCCTGAGACAGACGGTGATATGCGATGGTTAGATCCTTTGCGGCAACCTGCGGCAGTCCCTCGGCCGCGACGGCAACCGACGAGGCTCGCTGATAGCACAGCGCGGCGGGCGCCAGCCGAAGGCGCTTTTGCTCCCCAAAGGCGTCAAACACCAGCTGGGCGCCGTCTCCGCAGAGCATCGCGC
>CAZVAV010000327.1:0-2757 GCA_964625135.1 uncultured Oscillospiraceae bacterium
GTCGCTGGGTCCGGTGTTCGGGGTCAAGGGCGGAGCGGCCGGTGGCGGCTATGCTCAGGTCGTCCCGATGGAGGACATCAACCTTCATTTTACCGGTGATTTCCACGCCATCGGCGCTGCCAACAATCTGCTCGCCGCCATTCTGGATAACCACATCTATCAGGGCAACGCGCTGAGCATTGACCCTAAGCGGATCACCTGGCGCAGAGCGGTCGATATGAACGACCGGCAGCTGCGCAGCATTGTTGACGGACTTGGCGGACGGGTCAACGGCTGCCCACGCGAGGACGGCTTTGATATCACCGTTGCATCCGAGGTCATGGCGGTGCTCTGCCTCTCGAAGGACATCACCGACCTCAAGGAGCGGCTTGCGAAAATCATCGTCGGCTATACGTTTGACGAGCGCCCGGTTACGGCGGGAGATCTGAAGGCGGCGGGCGCGATGGCGGCGCTGTTAAAGGATGCGCTCAAGCCCAACCTTGTGCAAACCCTCGAGCATACCCCCGCCTTTGTACACGGCGGGCCGTTTGCGAACATCGCGCACGGCTGCAACTCGGTGATGGCGACGAGAATGGCTCTTAAAATGGGCGACTATGCGGTGACCGAGGCAGGCTTCGGCGCTGATCTGGGTGCTGAAAAGTTCCTCGACATCAAGTGCCGGATGGCCGGTATTGCTCCGTCGGCGGTGGTGATCGTCGCGACGGTGCGGGCACTCAAGCATCACGGCGGCGTAGCCAAGGCCGAGCTCGGAAACGAGAATCTTGAGGCGCTGGAGCGTGGCCTGCCGAACCTGCTACAGCACGTCGAAAATATCACCAAGGTTTTCAATCTTCCCGCCGTTGTGGCGATCAACCGCTTCCCCACCGACACCGAGGCGGAGCTGGCTCTTGTTGAGAGCAAGTGCCGTGCGCTCGGGGTCAATGTGGCGCTGTCTGAGGTGTGGGCTCGTGGCGGCGAGGGCGGCGAGGCGCTCGCACGCGAGGTGCTGCGTCTCTGCGAAACCCCCTCGAAGATGACCTTCGCCTATCCGGCCGAGGCAACCATCGAAGAGAAGCTCGCGATCATCTGCAAGCAGATCTACCGCGCCGACGGCGTCGTGTTGACCCCCAATGCAAAAAAGCAGGCAAAGCAGCTGACTGAGCTCGGCTTTGGCAGTCTGCCGATCTGCATGGCGAAAACCCAGTACTCCTTCTCGGACGACGCGTCCCTGCTGGGAGCGCCGCGTGGCTTTACCGTTACGGTAAGAAACCTCAAGGTCTCGGCAGGCGCAGGCTTTATCGTCGCGCTGACCGGCGACATCATGACCATGCCGGGTCTGCCCAAGTCGCCCGCTGCCGAGCGGATCGATGTCGATGCGAATGGCAAAATCTCCGGCCTGTTCTGATCGGGAGGGTCATATGCAACACAAAACACTGCAACAGTTTATCGATGCGCTCGCCTCCTCCGCCCCGGTACCGGGCGGGGGAGGCGCTTCGGCGCTGGTTGGGGCGCTTGGCTGCGCACTGGGCGGCATGGTTGGCAGCCTGACCGTCGGCAAGAAAAAGTACGCCGACGTGCAGGAGGATATTTTGGCGCTCAAAGCACGTTCCGACGCGCTGCAGGACGGGCTGCTTCTGATGATGAACCGGGATGCCGAGGTCTTTGAGCCGCTCTCCCGCGCCTACGGCCTGCCAAAGGAGACCGAGGCACAGCGTGCCGAAAAGCAGCTTGTGATGGAGACCGCGCTGCGCGCCGCCACCGAGGCTCCGCTCGAGATCATGCGGCGCTGCGCCGAGGCGATCGAGCTGATCGAGGAGTATGCCGCCAAGGGCTCCGCCATCGCCATCAGCGACGCCGGTGTGGGCGCGGCCTTCTGCCGTGCCGCTCTGGAGGGGGCGAGCCTCAATGTGTTTATCAACACAAAGTCGCTGGCCGACCGGACGCTGGCAGCCCGATTTGAAGCGGAAGCCGACGCGCTGCTCGGTGAATATCTCGTGAGAGCCGAGCGGGTGTTCGCGCAGGTGCGCGACCGGCTGCGCTGATCGGGGGGAACGGAATGAATCTATTTTCACCCGCCGAGGTGGTGGAGGCTTATGCCGCCGCCGGTCAAAAAAAAGCGGCGCTTTCGATCCCGAGGATGCTCGTCCTCGGGATTCTTGCCGGCTTTTTAATCGCGATGGGCAGTGCGGTGACCAATACCGCCACCCATACCATTCAAAATGTGTCGCTGGTTCGGTTGATCAGCGGCCTGCTTTTTCCGTTTGGGCTGGGGATGGTGGTTCTGTCGGGAACCGAGCTTTTTACCGGCAACTGCCTGATCTGTATTTCGGTCTGGGAAAAGAAGGTGAGCCTCCTCGGGATGGCTCGCAATCTCGCCTTCGTCTATCTTGGGAACCTGCTCGGGGCGCTGATGGTCGCGGCGGGCTGCGCCTTTTTTGGGCAGCTTGGCATGTCGGGCGGACTGCTGGCGCTCACCACCATCAAGGGTGCTGCCGCCAAATGCGCATTGCCGTTTGCTCATGCGGTGGTGCTTGGCTTTTTTTGCAACGTGCTGGTTGCCCTCGGGGTACTGCTGAGCATGACCGCCAAGGATACGGCGGGCAAGGTGATGGGAGCCTACCTGCCGGTTTGCTTCTTTGTCATCTGCGGGTTTGAGCACTGTGTGGCGAACATGTACTGTATTCCCGCCGGGCTTTTTGCTCTTTCGGTGCCGCGGTATGCTCAGCTTGCCGCCGGGTCAGGGCTGGAACTTTCGGCGCTGAGCTGGGGGAGCTTTAT
>CAZVAV010000328.1:0-2754 GCA_964625135.1 uncultured Oscillospiraceae bacterium
CTCTCAATCTGCGTTGCTTTTTCCAGCTTTTTAGCCCTGCAAAGGGAATAGAGCTTGAATCGCGTCCCAAGTAGAGCTCAGGGGTGGTAAAGGGATCCGCAAAGACAACAAGGGGATCGATGGTAAGGCTGTAGATTTGCTGTGTGGCAAGACCCTTGCGCAGTAGATCAAAGCTTTTGGTCAATCGGGACACTGGATTTTCAATGGTTGCTTCCCTCTTATTGTCCGCAACCTTCCAGACCGGCTGGTCAGCCTGCCCATAGATGCGGATTCCCCAGCCGATTGAACGAAATGCGACGATGCCCGCCGCATCGACCAGCAGATGGTCGTAGTGCAGCTCTTCGCCCATCATTGACAGGGTGACATCGTGGTAAACCTTCGCTTCTCGCGGGGGGAGTTTGAGCGCTTTTCCGACAATTTTGAGGGCATAGGCATCGTTTCGCTGTTTGTCAATTCTTCGGCTAATCAGCCAAAAGATCAGCGCCCCGGTTGCAATGACCAGAAAAAAAATCAGATAATCCCGAAAGCTGTGCAGTTTCCATGCCTGAAAATTTTGAAACATGCGGATACTCCTTTGTTTTCTTAAAGATTGCTAAGGACGGTGGACATCAGCAGCAAAAACCCCTTTTTGAGGCTGTCAAGCTCGATGAATTCCTCACGGGTATGTGCTCCCTTTCCCAGATATCCGCCAAAGGCGAGGGAAGGAATGCCCATTGAGAAGGGAATATTGCAATCGGTCGAGGAGGGCTTCCATTCCGGCTCGATGCCGCAATGCTGCCGCAGCAGCGCCGCGTGGCGATCCTCCATTGCCTGTTGCCGGACGGGGTCAACCTCTCCCATGCAGGGCCGCAGGCCGATGATTTCCACATTGACCTCTGACACCATCTGTCGGGTTGTTTCGACAGCCGCTGCAAAAAATTTCTGCATAGCGTCAAGATTTTCCCGCAGATCGGAGCGGTATTCAAACATCATTTCTGCCTGCTGGGCAATGGTATTGACCGAGGTGCCGCCCGAAATTTTTCCGACATTGAAGCTGGTACGCATGCCGGTTTTAGGAGGCTGCATGTTATAAAGCGTCTGAATTAACTGTGAAAGGTAGAAGATGGCATTGCGGTTTCCGAAAGCCGCATAGGAGTGTCCACCCTCGGTTTTGACCTCAACTCTGTAGCGAATCGAGCCAACCGCACCGTTACAGCACATATCATACCCGCCGTCAAAGGAATATACCTCTCGAATCCGCCCTTTATAAGCTTCCATCAAAGACCGGCAGCCCTTCAGATTTCCTAAGCCCTCCTCGCCGCTGTTCATCACAAAGAGAAGACCGTGGCTCGGGGTCAGCTTCTGCTCAAGAAGATACTTTGCAATGAGCATCAGCATCGCGACATTGACCGTGTCGTCTCCGACACCGGGACAGTAGAGCCTGCCGTCCTGCTCGCGCAATGGCATCGGCTCAGTGTCGGGAAAAACGGTGTCGATGTGAGCCATAAAGACGGTGATGTCGTCACTTTTCTCACAGCCGATGGGAAGAATTACATTGAGAGCATCGTCGACGGTAACGTCTTTTGCACCGAGTTTTTCAAACCATTCGCGGCAGAACTGCGCCCGCTTCTCCTCGTGATTGGAGGGCGCACAGATGCCGCAGAGCGCGCGTGTGAGCGAAATCAGCGCATCGTGATTGCTTTCAAGATATTGCAGGGCCGAATCAGGAAGCTTCCAGTCCATTCAAACGATCTCCTTCGTTCCAAAATTGCGATGGGAATATGACGGCGGCCTCGACCAAAGGTCGAGGCCTGCCATACACATACGGGGAATAGGGAATCAATTGCTGCAAATCAATCCTTAGATGACGCCAGCCGGCAGTACGGCGGTGACGCCAGGTCCGATCGGGATACCGGCCAGATACCAGATCACCACAAAGATAATCCAGACAAACTGGAGGATAAAGGCGATCGGGATCAGGGCGGAGACGAGGGTGCCGATCTTGAGGTTGTCGTCGTACTTGGTACGCGCTACTTCAAGAACCATCCAGATGTACGGGCTCATGGGAGTAAAGCAGTTGGTCGGCGAGTCGCCCAGACGATAGAGCAGCTGGGTGAAGCCGGGGTGAACGCCGAGCAGCATGAACATCGGGACGAAGATCGGCGCGAAAATCGCCCACTTGGCCGAGCCCGACGAGATGAACAGGTTGACCACCATGCACAACAAAATAAAGGTGACAAACAGCGGTACGCCGGTAAAGCCGATGCCGCTGAGGAAGTCAGCGCCCGAGATGGCAAGCATGGTGTCGAGCTTGGTCCATTTGAACAGCTGGTTAAACTGTCCGCAGAAGAAGCAGAAGACAACGTAGGAGCCCATGGCGCTCATCTGCTTGACCATCGCCTTGTTGAGGTCGGTGGTGTTCTTAAACTTCTTGACCGTAAAGCCATAGGTGATACCGGGGATGCAGAAGAAGAAGAACAGAACCGGAATCAGACCCTTGAGCAGGGGGGAACCGACAAACGCGCGGGCGCCTCCCTCCTTGACGAGAGCCAACGGGCCAAAGAAGAAGCCGACAAGAATCAGGGCGATGTAAAGCAGCGCGGCAATGCCGGCGTTGCGCAGGCCCTTTTTCTCCGCCACGGTAACCTCTTCAATCTTCTCCTGGCTCTTGCCCTCGTATTTTCCAAAGCGAGGATCGCCAACCTTGTTACACGCAAAGCCGAGGACAATGGCGCAGAGGAAGGTCGAGGCAATCATAAAGAACCAGTTGCAGGA
>CAZVAV010000329.1:0-2750 GCA_964625135.1 uncultured Oscillospiraceae bacterium
TGACCGGTGAGCACCTGCAGCACATACCATTGCATCATGGCGTCTCCTCCCGGCGCTCGGCGCTGATCGCGCGCACCACCTGATCGTAGAGCTCGGGATTCTTGCGGGCGAGCACCTCGGCCAGCAGACCCTGCGTCGCCTCAAGCGCCGCCTCGCGGTCGGTACGCAGCTGGGTATCGATCCGGCGCTTGTAGCTGGCCGCTCGGATCAGACCGGTGGCCTCCTTGAGCAGCTTCTGCGGGTCGATGCCCTCCCAATCCTCCTCGGGGACGGCGCTGATCGCGTTAAAGACGTTTTGAGAGGCCAGCCTCAGGATCGCCTCGCCAGTGTCGAGGTCGGGGTATTTGTTCATTTCCTCGATGACCATGCGCATATTTTCCTGCGCCATCTTCATCTGCTCGACAGTGGCGAGGTAGCGGCTCGCGTATCTGCAAACCGCCATTTGCGACAGCTTGACCCCGCCTTCCGCTAAATAATCCACGATCTCGCGGTAGGAGCGATTGGTCAGGAGCATCTGCTCTACGGCATACTTTTGTTCCTCCGGCAGATTATCAATTGTACCGGCGCTGTGGCGTCTGCGTTTTGCCATATCGCCGCCCCCTATCGTTCGATCATTTCGTCGGAGATGACCCCATTCATCAAACGGATGCCCTTCTCACTAAGCCGGGACTCCAGCGCCTCCCGATCCTTTGCATCAGCCAGCTCCACCGGGCTTCTGGTGCCAATGTCTCTGACGAGGATATATCCAGCTTCCTGCAAAAAGTTGATGCAGTCCCAAAAGTCCATCGCGTCAATATCACCGGCTAAAACGTCGGCAGCGCTTGCGAGACGCATATAGCCATGCCGGAGGATATTGATCGTTTGAAGGACAATTCTGTTGTTTTTTCTGAATTCGACGGCCCTCATCCTGCGGATTATTTCTTTGCTATCCAATGTCATTGCCTCCCTTCTGGCTGATCTTCAGCAGCAGGTCGTACAGTCGGTCAAGCTTCTGATCGGTGATTGCCTGCATTCGATCAAGTTTTTTGTCAGTGGCCGCCTGCGTACGGTAAAAATCATCTTTTGTCAGGTATTTATCCTTGATGCCGGAAACATCCTTCTCAAGCTTTTCGATGCCGCCTGCGACGTCGCCCTTCAGCTCATTCAGTTCCGTTTTGGTGACATAGGTGAGCTTGATGTCGGTGATGTCCTTGTCGTGGCTATCCACCTTGTTCATGGTGCGCTTTAAGAAATAAATGATTGTTCCGATGGCGAGTCCCGCCACAGTGGTAATGATCCACCACATTTCGGTGCTGATTCCGGTTGCACTCGTCATAATCCTTCTCCAATATAAAAATGGTAGGCTGCTAACTCATGTCAACAGCCTACCATTAAACCTGTGATGGATCGTAGACGATATTCTTCACTTTTTTTGTTCAACATCCTTACGGATATCTCGCTTATCCCGCAGCAGCCACCCCAGCGCGATGCCCATCAAGGGGAGCAACAGGATCAACAGCGCAAGAAAACCATCGATTGATACGTGCAGCGTGTCCATGTACTATTCCTCCCAGAAGCCGAGCCAATCCAATAGGCCGAGAACTCCCGCCAGCAATGCGGTGATCATGCTGAGCAGCCATGAAAAGCTGATGTGTAGATCGAGCGTCGACCGGATAAAAAGGGTGAGAGCCATAATTTTGAGGCCGGGCAACAGCTTTTGTCCCATCTTTTTCTCTGTTCGCTTCTGCATCTGCTCAAGGTCTGCCACCATCCGGCAACCGGCGCACGTTTTTTCCAATGTTTCTAGGTTGGTGCACTCTCTTGGCCAACGGCAGTAATCGTCGCACAGCCGCGCGATATATTCTTCACGGTTCATTCTCGTCCTCCATGACCGGCTCGTAGGTAGCCCGAAAGATATCCGGTTTGCAGGGGTACTGATCCCCTCCGAGTCCGGTGATGATGTAGTCTCCGGGAGCTGCAATCAGGTATCCGCTCTTCGTGTGGATGACCAGCTCCCGATCGGTCTGGTACGCTTCGACCACAATCGGCCTTTTTCTGTATTTCATACACCCTCCTTTTATTTTGCAATTGTCATCTTATAAGCATTACAAATCGTCAAACCCGATCTGCCCCTCCAGCGGCTTGCGCCGCACCGGGTCGGTGATGTCCTGCACCAGCGCCCGGACATAGCGCTCGGATAGATCGTACTCCCGCGCCAAATCGCTAAAATTATACCCGTCAAACCTGCGCCGGATCTCCGCATTACGAGGATTTTTTAGCAGCTCGCTATACTTTTGGATGTAGATCGTATCGCCCCCAAAGCGCTGGGTCAGCGCGATGTACACCTGCATCCCCAGCAGCTCGGCCAGCTCGCGCTGGTTGCCGGGGAGCTGGTCGAGGGTGATCTCCCCATCGTATGCCGCGCTCATTTAGCCTCCCTCCGAATCTGACGCTCCCTAGCGCTGGCGATGTACTTTTTGAGGATTTCAATCAGCTGGAATCCCTGCGCAAAGCTGATCCACTGCAGCGGCTCGCGCGGGGAGGCGTCCAGCCCAAACTGGCGCTTGATGATACCGCAGAGCCGGTCGCCCAGGCTCGCCTTACTCGGGGCGTCGTCCAGATCGGCGAGCTGGTACATCAGCGCCCATACCATCCGCTGCTGCTTGGCGGTGATCCCGCCATCACGCTCGGGGTAGGGCTTCGGGGCCTTGGGCTTGGGCTGCGCCGATGCAAGTACCTGCCCCCCGCTGATCGTCATCCGGCGCTTGAGC
>CAZVAV010000330.1:0-2747 GCA_964625135.1 uncultured Oscillospiraceae bacterium
CCCCTCCACCGGTGTTGCGACCAAGCCCGCTCAGGGCGACGTGATGGCCGCCCGCTGGGGCACCCACGGCGACCACTCGATCATCGCCATCTCCCCTTCGTCGGTTCAGGAGTGCTATGATCACACCATCACCGCCTTTAATCTGGCGGAGAAGTACCGCACGCCTGTCTTTATCCTCGCCGACGAGGTCATCGGCCACATGCGTGAGCAGTATGTGCTGCACGGCGGGGAAATCGTCAACCGCAAGCAGCCCGACCCCGGCACCCCCGAAGGCGATTACGGCATTTTTGACTATGAGAAATATGAAGACGGAATTGCCCCGATGCCGGCTTACGGCACCAAGTACATCCATCGCCTGAACGGCTCGATGCACAATCCCCTTGGCTTTGCGGCGAACGACGGCCCCTCCGCGAAAAAGAACATCCATCATTATATGGATAAGATCTATAAGAACCGTGATGACATCGTCATTACCGAGAGCTTCAACATGGAGGATGCCGAATACGCGATCATCACCTTTGGCTGCTCGGTTCGTCCGGCGATGGCCGCGATGCGTCTGGCTCGCGAAAAGGGACTCCGGGTCGGCGTACTCAAGCTGATCACCATCTGGCCGTTTGCCGATAAGGAGGTCGCCGCCGTTCTCTCGAAGGTAAAGGCCGCCTTTGTTCCCGAGATGAACCTCGGTCAGGTTCGTTCCGAGATCGAGCGTTACAACGACCGTAACATTCCGATCGTCGGCATCAATCGTGTTGACTGTGAGATCATCACTCCCAGCGAAATCCTGACCGCTATCGAGGAGGTTGCAAAGTAATGAAGAGCACAGAATTTATCAGATACAACCGGCTGCCCCACCGCTGGTGTGCGGGCTGCGGCTACGGTCAGGTCATGAACTCGCTGACCAAGGCCTTTGAAAGAGCAGGCGTTACCAACGAGAACACCGTTGTCGTCTCGGGCATCGGCTGCTGGGGTCACGTCGACTCCTACCTGACCACCAATGCCTTTCATGGCACCCACGGTCGTGCGCTGGCCTTTGCCACCGGCATCAAGCTGGCCAATCCCTCGCTCAACGTCGTGGTAATCCTCGGCGACGGAGACGGCGTCACCATCGGCGGAAACCACTTTATTCAGGCCTGCCGCCGCAACATTGACGTCACCGCCATCCTCTGCAACAACTACAACTACGGCATGACCGGCGGTCAGTACTCCGGCACCACCCCTGAGCACTCCTATACCACCACCTCGGTTTACGGTCACATCGAGCCCGGCTTCGACATCTGCAAGCTCGCCGAGGGCGCCGGCGCACACTATGTGGCCCGCTCGATCTCGGAAAACGTCATGCAGACCGCCGATTACATCACCGAGGGCATGGAGCGCAAGGGCTTCTCGCTGATTGAAGTCATCGCCCCCTGCACCACCCATTTCGGCCGCAACAACAACATGAAGCGCCCGTCCGAGTTTTATAAGTGGCTCAAGGGCTGCGCCGTGCAGAAGGCCGCCGCCGACAAGATGACCGACGAGCAGCTTGAGGGCAAGTTTGTCATCGGCAAGTTTGTGGATCGTCCCGGCGCCGACTACGGCACCAAGTATGCGGATGTCCAGAAGAAGGCGCAGGAAATCGCCGCCAAGGCCGAGTAGTAGGAGGAAACAAACATGAAAAAATGTGAAATCATCTTCAGCGGCGTCGGCGGACAGGGCCTTCTTCTTGACGGCAACGTCCTCGGCGAGGCCGCTTCGATCATCGACAAGAAGCAGGCCGTCATGACCTGCGCCTACGGCGACGAGACCCGCGGCGCGTTCACCAAGGCCGACATCATCATTTCGGACGAGTATATCGATTTTCCCGAGGCGCTTGCGCCCGACGTCGTCGTTTCGCTTGCGCAGGTCGCTTACGACCGCTATGTCCAAAAGATGAAGGACGGCTCGATCCTTCTGTATAACGCCAATCAGGTCAAGGAGGCTCCCTCCAAGGCCAAGCAGTACGGCATCATGATGGAGGATCTCGCTGTTCAGGCGAACAACCCCCAGGGTCTCAACGTCATCGCGCTCGGCGCAATGATCGCCCTGACCGGCGTTGCTTCTCCCGAGGGCGTCAAGAAAATGCTTGCCAAGCGCTTTGCCGGTAAGGCAAAGGTCGTCGAGGGCAACGAAAAGGCTTTCAACCTCGGCTATGAGGCCGGCCTCAAGCTGAAGTAATCATTACGATCGGGCGAAGAAGGGGAATCTATGAACACTGATTTTATCAAGGGCATCATCTTACCCTGACCACCGAGATCATCCGCCAGAACCGTGCGCTCGGCTTTAAGGTGTTCGGCGGAAAGGACACCCTTGTTTTCGCCACCCTTGCCTCCGGCGGAGCCGGCGCCGTCTGCACCACCGCAAACATGATGGGGCCGCTTGTCTGCTCGATCTACGAAAAGTATGTCGCGGGCGACATCGACGGTGCGCGTGAAGCGCAATTTCAGCTCAATCCGATCCGTCTGACGATGGATCTCGCCAGCTTCCCCACCGCGGCCAAGGATATGGCCAACCTTCTCGGGCTGGATATGGGAGAGCCCTATCTGCCCAACACGCTAACTACCGGCCCTGCGCTCGCCACGATGCGACAGGCGCTGATTGACGGCGGATTTCACGTCGTCGAATAAGGGCCTTCTACAATTTCCTGCCGGTTGGTGAGGAGCGGTTGGTGGGCTTTATCACAATCCGCCGCAGGA
The DNA here is from genome assembly GCA_964625135.1 of uncultured Oscillospiraceae bacterium. Lineage (GTDB taxonomy): Bacteria > Bacillota > Clostridia > Oscillospirales > Ruminococcaceae > Yanshouia. The sequence goes on from CAZVAV010000330.1 coordinate 2,712, forward strand.
TCTTGGGTTTCGGGATGGCCGCCGTGAAATGCGCAG
>CAZVAV010000331.1:0-2709 GCA_964625135.1 uncultured Oscillospiraceae bacterium
TTCGTTGCCTAATTTTTTTGCTTTACCTATTGACTTTTGTTAGCAGGACTCCTTTCCCCTAAATCCTACCATTTTCGGGAGCGGGAGGCAAGCTAAAACAAAAGCCGCCCCAGCGAGCGGGCGAGTTAGAAAGGAGACGAAGATAAATGAAAATCATCATCGAAGCCGAACCAAAAGAAATTGCCACCCTTGCAGTTGCAATACAAGAGCGGCAATCCCCTGCCAACCAGCAGCCCCGCGATAAATATGGCTGGAGGCGCTTTGAACTTTGTTTTAACGAAGGCTCACCCGAGCAGCAGGAACTCTATGCCTTGCTTGATCGGCATGTTCTATCCCGCCGTGAACTGGCGCTTCTTACGCTGGGTCTTCGCGTTCGACCCGAATTTTCTCTTCAAGACTTTGGTACTTAAATGCTATGTGGCCTAACACATCCTTTAGTGTTTGCACTCCATGAATTCCGGCATAGATGCCTAGAATTTCTCGAAACGGCTGATCTCTCCAGACATACACGGTGTAGGTTTCGTTCCCAGAATAGGCACCGGAAATCTCACTAGATGCGGAATCATCAAGCTTTCGAAGAATGGTTGGCTCCGTATCCGTTGAATCGATGAAATAAGGTTCGCCCAAATAGGCCAATACGAGCTCTAGCTTTTTCACGCTTGTCACCTCCCTTCCAGTTTCATCCTAGCACAAAGCCGCAGGGAGGACAACGAAACATTCACAGCAGTCGTTTGCCCCCGAGCGGTCGGGTTAGAAAGGAGGCGAGAGTTTTGAGCAATAAATCGGAAATCGATTTAATGGCGCAGGCTATTATTAAGGCGCACGATGGCCAGGCGTATTTTAACTTTGAGCAAGCCAGCAAAGTAGTTGGATGCGGTCGCCTCGCTTTTTACACCACGAGCGCCACCGACGTGCCCGGATGGCAGGAGAGCGTGACGCTGAAATTTGAGGAGGCCATGATTGCCATCCGCACCCGGTTTCAGGAGAGCAAGGATTCAGCGTATGCCCTCAAGCTGCTGTCTGATATCACCAACGGCTCCAAGGTTACGTACAGTGACAACGGGATTGCAACGTCGGTTGTCACTAAGACCGGTATTTCGCTGCAGACCAACGAGCCGATCCGCCCGATCGTGAACCTCAAGCCTTACCGCACATTTCAGGAGATCGAGCAGCCGGAATCTCAATTCTTGATCCGCATCGAGGAGCGCGGCATCAAGTTTATTGAGGCGGACGGCGGTATGTGGAAGCTGGAAGCCCGCAAGACCATCAAGAAATATCTTGACGAGGCATTTGCCTCCGAAATCGAAGCGGGCGCCGTAGTCGTAGCTCTGTAAAACAAAGGCCGCCCCCGAATGTGGATACATCCGAGGGCGGCAAAGCAAATTAAATCAACCCCATCATAACAGATGGGAGAAAGGATTGTCAAGATGAAGGCGTACAAAGGATTTGACAAAAACTTGAAATGCCGCGGGTATCAATACGAAATCGGCGGCGAATACGAGGAGGATTCCGCCGACCTGTGCGAGCGCGGCTTCCACGCCTGCGAACTGCCGCATCACACCTTTGGATATTACGCGCCCGGAGAAAGTCGGTTTTGCGAAGTCGACTTAGATGCGACCCGTGAAACCAATGATGAAGATAGTAAGCGGGTCGGGAAGCGAATCAAAATTAGCGCTGAAATCAATGCCTTTGCAATTTGCAAAATCGCAGTCAGTGCATTTTTTGAAAAGTTTGATTTTGCAAAGAAAATTGCATCTGCCGATACCAACAACGCAGGCAACTATGGCGCTGCCAACGCAGGCGACTATGGCGCTGCCGTTGTCAGAGATTGCGGTAAGGCGAAAGTCGGAAAAGGCGGCGCGGCGGTTGGGCTCGGAAGGGGTGCAGCGGCCTCTGGCGCGATTGGCGCGGTGCTGGTACTGACCGAGCGCGATGATGATTACAACATCACCAATGCCATTGCCGTTATCGTGGACGGAGAAAAGATCAAGGCTGATACTTATTACGTCCTGAAAAGCGGTGTAGTCGTGGAGGCAACCGTATGAAGGGCTTTACACGACGCGTTGACGATCTCGGGCGGGTGGTGATTCCAAAAGAAATTCGGGCGTCTTATCACCTCGAAGAGAACGCCTATCTGCGCATCATCTACGTGCCCGCGGGAATCCTGCTCGAACCGCTAAACGCTTCCTGCGGGATCTGTGGCAGTACCAAGAATTTGTTGTTTGTAGACGGCATTGCGATCTGCCGGGCGCATGCCGAAGCGCTGGTACGGGCGATGGAGGGTCGGGACGATGGGCAGGGTCAGCCCCGCCGCAAAACTAACTCCGCCTTCAAAGCGCCAAAAGAAGCTGCTGCCTGACGTGATTTGCGTCTACTGCGGCGGCGTGATTCACGATGCTGATCGGGCAGATGCATTGTTTTCCCGTTGCAAGACTAGGCCGATCAAAGAAGTCTGGATTCATAAAGACTGCTGGAAGAAGGAGATGCAAGAATGGAAGCACTGAAACTAAGATTTTCGCTCAAGACCACCACCAAGACCTGCTATCGCTTTGAGCATCACGAAAACGGCGAGCTGACCACGCTGTACTTGAAGAAATCTCAGGTCGACGGCGCGGAGATCGACCCCGACGCCGGGATCATCGTCACCATTGAACAGCCTGCAAATAAAAAGTCAACCCCAAATTCAGAAATAGCGACAACGAGGAAATA
>CAZVAV010000332.1:0-2700 GCA_964625135.1 uncultured Oscillospiraceae bacterium
GTTGTCATAGTCCTGATAGCGGCGGTTGTGCGCCAGAATATACTCGGCCGAGGCGGCGTCGGTCTTGGCCAAATCCTCGGGCTTGCGGGACAGGCAGCACCAGCGGAAGGGGCCGTAGCCGTAGTCGAACAGGGTGGGGCCAAGGATGTCCTCCACGTAGGAGGGGAACACAAAGCCGTCGAGATCATTCTCACCGTTCTTGCAGACGGCGATGACACCGGCATCGTATACCGACTTCAGGAAGGCGTTGCCGTAGTCGAAGAAGTAGGTTCCCCGATCGTGGAACTTGCAGATCATCTCGTAATGGCGCTTGAGGGACTTGTCAACCAGCCGGGCGAAGCCCTCCGGGTCCTGATCCAGCATCTCGGTGCGCTGCTCGAAGGTCAACCCCTGCGGGCAGTAGCCGCCGTCGTAGGCCATGTGGCAGGAGGTCTGATCGGACATCAGATCGACATGGACGTTCTTCTCATACAGGTACTCCAGCAGATCCACCACGTTGCCGTGAAAGGCGATGGCGCAGGGCTCCTTGGCCGCGAGCTTTTGCTGGGCGATCGCAAGGGCTTCTTCCAGGCTGTCCGACTTGGCGCTCACCCAGCCTTGGGTGTAGCGGGTCGTAATGCGCGAAGAATCGACCTCGGCAATGATTGAGACAGCGCCGGCGATTTCGGCGGCTTTACCCTGCGCGCCGCTCATCCCGCCTAAGCCTGCGGAAACAAACAGGCGCCCAGCGAGATTTCCATCCTCGGGAATGCCAAGCTTGAGGCGTCCAGCGCCCAGCAGGGTGTTGAATGTACCGTGGACGATACCCTGCGGGCCAATGTACATCCAGCCACCGGCGGTCATCTGGCCGTAGTTTGCAACACCGAGGGCAGCGGCACGGTTAAAGTTCTTTTGGTCGTCGAATGCGCCGATCATCAGGCCGTTCGAGATGATGCAACGGGGAGACAGCTTGTGCGAATGGAAAAGGCCCAGCGGATGGCCGGACATGACGACCAACGTCTGCTCGTCGGTCATCACCTCAAGGTATTTCATGATCAGACGGTACTGCATCCAGTTCTGGCAGACCTGGCCCGCCTCGCCGTAGGTGACCAGCTCGTAAGGATAGAGCGCCACCTCAAAGTCGAGGTTATTGTTGATCATGACCGCAAACGCCTTAGCTTCAATGCAGTTGCCCTTATACTCGCTGATCGGCTTGCCATAGAGTTTACCAGCGGGACGAAAACGATAGCCGTAAATGCGCCCGTGCTCCTTGAGCTCCTGGGCAAATTCCTTGGCCATTTGCTCGTGGTGATCGGGGTGGATGTAGCGCAGAGCATTCTTGATGGCAAGCGCCTTGTCCGCTGCGGACAGATGGGCCTCGCGACGAGGAGCACGGCGGATTCCTTCCTGGAAGGCGGGATACTCGGGCAGCGGATAGTCAAGCTTGATGGTCATCGCGTGGTTTGTTATACTTGTCATAATAGCTCCCTCTTTTCTGTTATATTTACCTAATATGCGCTTTCGGGTAAAGCACACGCCTCTTTATTGTATTTTAACAAAGTTAAATAATATTGAGAAGAACTTTTGTGGTATATTAGCAATATAAAGGAGGTATAACAACTGTGAAACTGAATCTCAAACAGCTGGAATACTTTATTGCTGTTGCGGAAGAACGCAGTATTTCAATGGCAGCCCGGCTGCTAGATACAGGCGGGCTTCGGTATCAGTTATCTGCCCCGTTCGATCGTGCAGACCCTCGCCAATTCTGGCATCTACAGCAAGCCTTTGCTGGAGCTTCCAGTCAAATCATACCCTGTCCTTACGTGGAACGACAATCTCTATTGCGCTAACTGCACCAAACTTTTTGTTCAAACATTTGATAACGGGCGATAATTTTTCATGTTTTGCATCTCGGATCTCTACAAGACAAACATTTCTCGCAACGAAATGTTTGTCATTTTATGGAAAAATTGAAAGATATTATATTTTTTGCTTATTTGATCAACGCAAAATTCGCCATCATTGGTGAATAGTTTGAATTTGGTGTAGTGATATAGTCTTGGAACCCTCGCATCATTGTGCCCTGCGGAAATAGGGAAGGTTTTTTTCCCTCTGCTCGTGCAATGATGGCATGACTGGCTATGATCGCGGTGGAGATCACAGGAACATAACAATCAACACCTGATAATTGCCCGATAACATATACGCCATCCCTAGTGGAAAAGTGTTGATCTAAAAGTTGAGGCGCATTTATATAGGTGTTTCTATGTACCCGCCCATACCGAATAAATCTTGCTTCTTCCAGTCCTCTTAGCGACCGAATAATATTTCTTTGTTCCCCTTGTGTCATGCAAGTCATAAAGCCCACGATAGAATATGCTGACTGTCCCAGATTTTCACAGCGCAAGCGAATGGTCTGCCCTTGGAGGCGGACATTTCTAAGATGGTCCACATCTTTTTTCGCCACATTTTCTATTGGAATTAACTGGATTACGCCGAGATCTGGCAGTTCACCATGATGATCAAAGGTTTTGGCTGCTTGCAACGAAATTACAAGTTTCTCAAATTCCTTGTCTGTTAACCGCAAAAGTAAATCGCCATTTTCCATCTTTTCAAATTCAGCGGAATTAATGCTGTCTGCTGATATTATAGGCGAGGTAGCATCTGATAGCATAATCATATCCGTCCCAAGCCTTTTGCACATGTTTTTATACAATGCGC
>CAZVAV010000333.1:0-2678 GCA_964625135.1 uncultured Oscillospiraceae bacterium
GCCCTGATGACGCAGAAGAAATCCTGAAAAAACAGATGGATAGAGTTGCCCGAATATTTGGACATGAGGAGGCTTGGTTCGGATGAGCGAAGACCTCATCGGCGAGGCCATCGTTGACCTTGGCATCTTGGCCGTATTCCTGATGGCGCTTGGCGTAGGCGGCCTTGTCGCAGACTATGTTTTCCCTCGCATCCCGTTTATCCAGCGGTACATAGACAGCCTCCCGGAATGGGACGATGAAGAATAGGAGGAGCAGAATGATCGAAGTCAGACAGGTAGACCCCACCAAGGAAGACCTTCGGTATCTGGACGGCCCGTGGCGCAACGACGCCTGTAAGGGCTACGCGATTATGGCAATGGAGCATCTCGGCATCGCCCCGGAGACCATCAAAAGTGTTGCCGGAGAAATGGAATGGTGCTTCGATGACACCGCCGTCGAAGAGGCGGCGCAGCACTTCTACAAGGGGGCGTACTGATTATGGGATGCGGGAATTGCCGAGTTACCGGCGACTGTGAGGGCCTGTTCTACGTCGATAACGACTACCTGTACGTTTACCACCACAAAGATTACACGGATGACACGAGGCTCTTGAAAGACGTTCCCTCTGGGGAGATGGGCGAAATCTGGCTCTTCGATGAGGAGGGGACAATGGTACAGGATGAAGACTTCCGGGAGTGCTTCTTTGGGGCCGTACATGGACGCTTTCCCAGCTTCGAGACCTGCGATAAGTGGGTTGGATGGAACAATAAGCTCCATGCGGTCATGGAGAACCGCCTGTTCTATATCTGCATCGAAGACAACGAGTGGAGTCTCGCGGTGGAACTGATACAACGCGACGACGTTGAACACCTACATGGACTTCAGGCCGGGCTCTACCAAAAGTACCTTAACGGCATCCGAGACGCCCTGTTTGAGCAGTTCGATACGCTTGGGGTTTATGGAGGCCCGTGGACATCCGGCACCATCAAAAGGGAGGAGGTGAGCGTCAGTGCAAAGAACGCTTGAGTTGACAATCCGCATCAATGAGGACAGCTTCGAGGTTGATGTGCATGAGCCGGAAAGCGGCGAGATTTTGCAGATGCAGCATCCGTACTCGCCGGATGAGCACCCGGAGTTCGATAAGGCAATCGGAGACGAGATTTATTCGTGGGTCAGCCTGTGGGCTGAAGAAAGAGAGGAAAGCAATGACTGATAGCAAGAAGTTTCCCGTCCACGCGGAGATCGTTGTGAACCTGACGATGCAGGACATTGATGACATCATGTGCGCGGCGCTCGAAGGTGGCATCAACTACTGGTGTTCCGAGGCAGAGGTTGATGGTGACTACCTCGGTGAGTATGCCAGCGAGCAGATTTCCAGAAACGGAACGCTCAAGCTGCACGATAGCGAGGAAGACAAGGTTTACGAGCTGACCCTTGAGAAGTTTTGTCAGGGCTTCCGGCTCTATCTGGAGCAGGGCTGCCACATCGCCATCGAGGACAACGCTGTTGATACCTGTGACATTGACGCCAACGACGCAGACTGCATCATCCAGCTCGGCCTCTTTGGGGAGGTGGTGTACGGATGAGAGACGAAAAAGCCATCAGGAAGTTTGAACGTACCCCGCAGGGCGGAGATTTGGTGCTGTACAGCTTTGGCGATACCTCCGTCCTCGTTGAAGAATGGACTGACCGGGACGGTGATGTCAACCTGCGTCCCGTCCGTGGAGATCAGGTGGCTTGCGGTGAGTGGTATGACTTGCCTGAAGATGAGGTGGCCGCCTACTGCGAAATGCTTCAGGACGAAATCAGAGGGAGGAAGACTGCATGAACTATGTGAAAGCGCGGGCTATCGCAGCCCTCGATGAGCTGCACCGCACCATCCCCTACGCCGACTATGTCACTGTTCACGATGGGCTGACTGAGATTGATACCCTGCTTGACCGCGACGAGGAGCTTGAGGAGCTCTGGAGCCAATTTGGGGATGTTCCCATGAACCCGGAGACCGAGTGCATCGAGGCGCCGTTCATGGGATGGGGCGTCGGCATCCACCGCGAGGAAATCTGGCACTGGTTCGATGAGCGGTACAGTAAGGGCGTGGCCGCGCTCCTGTATTGTGGCAGCGTGGACGGGGCGGTGGAGCTTGCGTCCGTCGCCATGCGGAGCGCCATGTGTTTCGACTGCGACTGTGAAGCCTGTGGCTTCAACGAGAACGAAACCGGGCTGTGCAGATACCCTCTGGTGCATGGAAAAAAGCCGACCATCACGGAGGAGGACGGCTGCTTGGACAGCGCCTTCGCCTAAATGGTCGACTCATGTAAAAATATTACGTTTTCGCAACTTTTCTTATTGACATAGCAGGTAGGTAAGTTACGATAAGATTGTAGGAAATCTTCCTACAAAATCTACCGGGCAGGAGGTAGCCAGAATGGAGACCACAGAGATGACCAATTCCGAACTCACGGCATTGCTCGAAACCCTTGCGAAGCTGGTCGAAGCGACCGCGAAAGACCCGCAGGATGCGGCCCGGATTATCCGCGAAACCATTCCCAAATAAGAATAGGCTCCCCGCCACCAGCAAAGTAGAGGGAGCCTAATCGGAAGAACGGGGCGAGGTAGAGACCTGCCACCTATCTCGTCCCCAATTCTAACAGATAGGCAGGAGAAAATCAAGGAGGTCGCCATGAAAGAAAAAATCCGG
>CAZVAV010000334.1:0-2659 GCA_964625135.1 uncultured Oscillospiraceae bacterium
GAAGGGGATGCTCGCCCCGGTGCGGCGCCGCGGCGGCATGCAGCTCGTCCCGGCTGCAAAAACAGGGATAGAGCAGCCCCGCCTCGGTCAGGCGCTGTGCGGCCTGCTGGTAAAGGTCGGTTCGTTCACTCTGGCAATAAGGGGCATGTTGGCCGCCGGGAAAAAGGCCGCCCTCATCCCAGTCCAGTCCAAGCCAGTGCAGATCCTCCTCCAGCTGCCGCTCATATTCCCTGCGGCATCGGGCGGGGTCAAGATCCTCGACCCGCAGCAGCATTTGACCGTTTTGGCTGCGAATCGACAGCCAGGCAATCAGTGCGCAGAAAAGATTCCCCAGGTGCATCCGTCCGCTGGGACTGGGGGCAAAGCGTCCGTGCTGCGTAATAATCTCCTGCATGGCTTGATTTCTCCCCTCGTTTTTGATTCAATATTAAAAAAGGAAAAACAGATTGTCAAGCGACCGGAAGGAAAACAAAACAGATTCCACATCCAAATATCAAGATGGAAATATAGGGCATCGTAAATTTCGCTTCAAAAAAGTAAGTTTATGGAATATTTTGGTTCCCGATGGTTTACAATTTGTCCAAATCTATGCTCGATTTACCCGGAATATAGGAAAATCAGGGAAACAGATTCGTAAATATTGACTGTTTTAGACGTGTGCTTTGTGAAAAAATGTTAATTTTATCGCGCCAAATGGCCTGCTACTTGAGGTTTTCGGGAAAAGCTGTTATAATGTAATCCCAAAGGTCAGGCAAAAAGCTCCTCGATTTTGCTTGACTGTATTTGGGGTACGCGACTACTACCCTGCAAGGTGACCGTTTTGTACGCCGGGGCGAACAAAGCGGTGCTTTGTGTGGCAGACAGAAAACGTAAAGGAGATGATGCATTGAGCGAGCAGGAAAACACGTTGGCGTCGCAACCGCCGCCTGCGCCAGTAACACCTGCTACGGCATCGCCCTCCCCTGGAAAAAAGCAAAACAAAAGCTCTGTGAGCATGCAGGAGCGCTTTGGCCGCTTCTGCGCGTATAACGGCCTGCTGCTGATTCGCCGATATCGCTTTGTCAAGCGCCGCATCCTCGGGTTGCTCACCCTGTGCGGCGGTCTGCTGCGGTCATTTGGCGCGCGGTTTACCCGCAGCTTTAAGATCTTTGCCGTCCAGAACGGAATTTCGATTGAAGCGGGCGCCGAGCTGCTCGAAAGCCTGAAAAAAGGCAATGCCGAGGCTCGTGCTCAGGGCGTTGGCGCATGGCTTAAATTTTGGGGCAGAGTGATTTTGGCGCTGCTGGCGCAAGGGACAGTCCGATTGTTTGGCTCGGTCAACTATCTGGCTCCCGTCATTGCGGCAGTGGTATTTCTGGTGGTGGTGCAGGCAACCCTTCACATGCAATTTGGCCTGCGTGTCGTTTATAATGGCGAGAGCATCGGCTGTATTGCCGATGAGTCGGTTTATACCAACGCTGAAAAGCAGATGCTGGGGCGTATCGTTTTTGAGGACTATATTAAACCGGATGATGCGATCCCCCAATTTACCATCGCGGCGTTACGCCGGGATGAGCTGCTTTCGGAGGACGATCTGACCGACGCGCTGATTCGTGCTTCGGGCAATGAATTGACCGAGGCGACCGGCCTGTATGTGGAGGATAAATTCTTTGGCGCGGTGACCGATCGCCAGCGGCTGCTCAAGCTGCTTAACTCGATCAAGGACGAATACCGTTCGGAGGAGTACGACCCCACCGAGACGGTCGAATTTGTCAAGGAGGTCGAGGCGCGCGACGGACTCTATCCGGTCAGTTCGGTCATCACGCTGAGCGAGATGGGTCGGGAAGTGACGAAGGAAGAGGAAGCACAGCGGATCTACACCGCCGTGCAGGGCGATGCGCCGATCATTATTGCGCAGAAAAACGGCATCCCTTATTCGCAGCTGAAGGCGCTGAATCCTGATATCGAGCAGTCTCTGCTTGTCGGTCAGGAGGTTCTCGTATCCAAATCGGTTCCCGCGCTGGAGGTCAAGGTGGTGCGCGAGGAGACCGAGGAGGTCGAAACTGAATTTAAGATCGAGCGGATTCAGGACACCAATCAGTATGAGGGATATACCAAGGTAACCCAAAAGGGTCAAAAGGGCTTGACCAAGGTGACCAACAAGGTCAGCTATATCGATGGCATCGAGGTGGATCGCGAGGAGATCGACAGCGTTGTGGTTTCCGAACCGATTACGGAAAAGGTGGTTGTCGGCGGCAAGCGTCCGCTGGATCAGATCCCCTCCGGAGGCGGAAAGTCGAGCGGTAGCTTTATCTGGCCGGCGGCCGGCGGTTATGTCAGCTGTGGCTTCTACGGCTATTGGGGTCACACCGGCATGGATATCGCCTGCAACTATGGCACGCCGGTTTATGCCGCGGCATCCGGAACCGTCACCAAGGCGGTCTATAATACCACCGGCTATGGCTATCATGTCATCATCAGCCACGGCGGCGGTGTTGAAACCCTCTACGGCCACAATTCCAAGCTCTATGTCAAGGCCGGCCAATGGGTGGAGCAGGGACAGTTGATCGCGGCGGTCGGGCGTACCGGTCGTGCGACGGGGAATCATGTCCACTTTGAGGTTCGCGTCAACGGCAGGTATATGAACCCGGCCAACTATATTGGAACTGTCAACCCCTAC
>CAZVAV010000335.1:0-2656 GCA_964625135.1 uncultured Oscillospiraceae bacterium
GTGTGACCCCGGCCGTTGCGAAGCAGCACCGCGTCGTTCATCGACTGAGCGCCCAGCTCAATCGCAGTCACCCCATAGCCGCCCAGCAGCTCGAGCACCTCCTCCCCCACCGCGTCGGGTCGGGTCGAGATGCGGATTCCCTCGATGGCTTTCCCCAGATAGGGCTGTGCCGCCGACAGCAGCGAGATCATGTACGCCCGGTCAACAGCTGTAAAGCTCCCGCCAAAGAAGGCAAGCTCGAGGGCTCTCTCCGAGGTTTTGGCCTGTTCGCAAAGGGCGGAAACCTCCTCGGAACCGGGAATGCCCTGCGCGCCGGAAATGGTGCGCTGGTCACAGAAGCTGCACCGATGCGGGCAGCCCAGATGCGGGACAAAGAGAGCGAGGTTGCCGTGTCTCACGACTCGATGCCCATCAGCAGCAGCGCCTCCTTGGCGGCCTGCTGTTCCGCCAGCTTTTTGCTGCGCCCCTCGCCCCTGCCGATGACATTGGAATTCAGGCGCACCTCGACCGCAAAGCGTTTGTCATGATCCGGCCCGCTTTCCTCCACGAGGGCATAGGTCACCCGCTCCTCGGGATTCTTCTGCACCACCTCCTGAAGCTGGGTCTTATAGTCGTGCAGGTCGGTGCCGGTCGCGTGCTCGACGGTATCAACAATAAATGGCAGCACAAAGGCGCGGGCTGCATCGATGCCACCGTCGAGATAAATCGCGGCAATCAGCGCCTCAAACGCGTCCGAAATGATCGAGGGTCGGGCGCTTCCGCCGTTTTGCGCCTCGCCCCTTCCCAGCAGGAGATGCCGTCCGAGATGAATCTGCCGGGCAAACTGCGCCAATGCCGTCTCACAGACGAGCGACGCGCGGATTTTGGTCAGCTCCCCCTCGGGAACCTTGCGGTGGCGAAAGATATAATCGGCCACAATGACCGAAAGAACCGCGTCCCCCAAAAACTCCTGCCGCTCGTTGTTTGGCCCCGAGTTCCTCGCCTCATTGGCGTAGGAGGAGTGGGTCAGTGCAATTTCAAGATATTTACGATCCTTAAAGCGGTAGCCAATCGTTGCTTCCAAATCCTGCATTATTCGCCCTCCCGGGCGGCGGCCTTGATCCGCGCGACCCCTTGCTCAATTTCTTCGGCAACCCTGCGCTCCACGCAGAACTTTGCCTGCCGAATGGCGTTCTTAAACGCGGTGGCGTCCGAGCTGCCATGCGCCTTGATCACCGGCTTTGTCACCCCAAGAATCGGTGCGCCACCGTACTCCTTATAATCGAGCGACCGCTTAAAAGCGCCGAAGGGCTTTGCGATCAGCAGCGCCGCGAGCTTGGTGATGACGCCCGAAAAAAGAATTTCCTTGATTGCGCCGCTGAAGAATTTGCCCATCCCCTCGGTCAGCTTGAGGATGATATTGCCGGTAAAGCCGTCGCAGACCGCGACATCGCAGCCGTCGAGCGGAAGCTCCCGCGCCTCGACATTGCCGACAAAGTTGATGCCGGGAAGCTGTTGCAGCAGCGGCAGCGCCTCAATCTGAAGCGCGGTGCCCTTGGTCTCCTCGGTGCCGATGTTGATCAGTCCAACGCGGGGCTTCTCCCCGCCCATGATCTTCTCGTAATAAGCCGAGCCCATGATGGCGAACTGGGTGAGCATCTCGGGGCGGCAGTCGTGGCTGGCACCCGCGTCGCAGAGCAGGTAAAACCGTCCGCCGCGCCGGGGAATCAGCGTGCCGAGCGCCGGCCGCTTGACCCCGCGAATCCGCTTGACCAAAAAGGTCGCGCCAACCAAAAGCGCGCCGGTCGAGCCGGCGGACACAATGGCGTCGGCCTCTCCGTCGGCGACCAGCTTCATCCCGACGGCCATCGAGCAGTCGGCATATTCCTTAAGCAGGCTGGTCGGTTCAGCCTCAAGCGGAATGACGCGGGGCGCGTCGACAAGGGTAATGCCGTCGAGCGAAATGGCATTCTGCCGGGCACACGCGCGAAGCGCCGCCTCGTCTCCGGTCACAAGCATCTCAATCCCCAGCTCCGCCACCGCCGCCGCCGCGCCGCGCAGCGGCTCAAGGGGGGCGAGATCACCGCCCATCCCATCGATAACAATCTTCATGGCTCCTACTCCTCCTTCTCCACAATCAATCGAACGAAAGAGCCGATATCGCCTGCATCGACCGCTCGGCAAGCGCCAGATAGCGCGCCTGCTTGTCCCGAATCACGGTATCGAGCGGCGGGAGAATTCCCATATTGCAGCCCATCGGCTGAAAATCCTTCGCGGCGGTGTCACAGACATGCCGCAGCAGCGCGCCGCTCATCGAAAGAGCGGGCAGCACGAGCGCCGCCTCACCGGAAAGCTCCCGTTTCAGGTCGATCCCGGCGTAGATGCCGCTCATCGCCGATTCGATGTAGCCCTCAACCCCGGTGATCTGCCCGGCAAAGCGGATGCGGGGGTCGGCAAGCAGCCGCATCCTGCCGTCAAGCAGCCGCGGCGAATCCAGAAAGGTATTGCGGTGCATCACACCATAGCGGGCGAACACAGCGTTTTCCAATCCGGGAATCATCGAAAAGACCCGCTTCTGCTCACCGAAGCGGAGGTTGGTCTGAAAGCCGACGAGGTTATAGAGGGTACCCTCCCGGTTTTCGGCTCGAAGCTGAACCACCGCCCAGGGGCGGCGACC
>CAZVAV010000336.1:0-2652 GCA_964625135.1 uncultured Oscillospiraceae bacterium
AGGCACAAGAAAACTCGGCAGAACCAGCGATCACCGTATGGCGATGCTCCGGGCAATGGTGACCTACCTGATGGAGAACGGCCGTATTGAGACGACCGTGACCCGCGCGAAGGAGGTCCGCTCGGCGGCGGAGAAGATCATCACCACCGCCAAGCGCGGCGATCTGCATTCCAAGCGTCAGGTCTTCTCCTTCATCACCAAGGAGACGGTGGCCAAGAAGGTCATCGACGAGCTCGGCCCCAAGTACAAGGAGACGAACGGCGGCTACTGCCGTATCATCCGCACCGGCCCCCGCCGCGGTGACGCGGCCGAGATGGCGATCATCGAGCTGGTGTAATCACACAACCCCATGGATAAAAAAAGAACTGCCGAGAGGCAGTTCTTTTTTTTACACCGAAAAGCACTCGGGAGACCCGCGCTCGACCGAAAGGGTCGCGACGGCATTGAGGGGCGGGGGAGCGAGATGTCCCGCCAAAAACTCAAAGTAGGCCTGTGCGCCGATCATCGCGGCGTTGTCCCCGGTCAGCGAAAGGGGGGGCATACACAGACGGATGCCCCGCTTGGCGGCCTCCTCGGTAAGCGATCGGCGCAAGCGGGTATTTGCCGAGACGCCGCCCGCCACCGAAACGGTGGCGGCGTGGGTCAGCTCGGCGGCGGCGAAGATGCGGGAGCAGAGCGCCTCGCAGACGGTTCGCTCAAAGCTCGCGCAGAGGGAGGGCAGATCGAGCGTTTCCCCCTTCTGCTGCGCGTTGTGCAGCAGGTTCACCACCGAGGTCTTAACCCCGGAAAAGCTCATATCGAGCGGCGCACCCTCGACCTGTGGGCGCGGGAAGGGGTAGCGGCGGTCATCCCCCTCGCGAGCAAGCCGATCAAGGGCAACGCCGCCGGGATAGCCCAGCCCCATGGCACGGGCAGCCTTGTCAAAGGCCTCTCCCGCCGCGTCGTCCCGGGAGCGGCCAAGCACCGAAAATTCGGTGTAATCGGTTACGTCGACGATCAGGCTGTGTCCGCCCGAAGCCACAAGGCAGAGGAACGGGGGTCGAAGATCGGGGGAGGCGATGTAATTGGCGGCGATATGGCCGCGGATGTGATGCACCGGGATGAGCGGCTTGCCCGCCAGAAAGGCGAGCCCCTTCGCGAAGTTCACCCCCACCAGCAGCGCGCCGATCAGGCCGGGACCGGCGGTGACGGCGATGGCGTCGACCGAATGGGCGGTTTCCCCCGCGTCGGCAAGCGCCTTTTCGACAACCGCGTCAATTTTTTCAATATGACGCCGCGACGCGATTTCCGGCACCACGCCGCCATAAATTCGGTGCTCGGCGATCTGGGTGTGGACAACCGAGGAGAGGACGCATCTCCCGTCCTCGACAACCGCGGCGGCAGTCTCATCACAGGAGGTTTCGATGGCTAAAATTTTCATGACAGAAACCTCGTCTCAAAGCTGATCTTGGAGGGAAGGGGCAGCCGCTCCGGGGAGGTGCTGCATCAGCAGAGCGTCCTCGCGCGGCGCGTCGTAGAAGCCGGGGCGGATGCCCAGCGGGGCAAACCCCAGCTTTTCGTACAACGAGACGGCGGGGGTATTCGAGCAGCGTACCTCAAGCAGCAGCCGGTCGAGCGAAAGGGCATCGGCCGCAAGGAGCAGCGCGCGGGTCAGCGCCTCGCCGATTCCCCTTTGGCGAAAGGCGGGCAGCACCGCGATGTTGGTGACGCTGCCCTCGCCGCAGACCGATTCCAGCCCCGCCCAGCCGATCACCCTGCCGTCGGGGGACAGGGCGGCGAAGCAGCGCGCGCCTTCCTTTTCAAGCTCGGCGGATAATCCGGCCTCGCTCCACGGCAGCGAGAAGCATTCCTGTTCCACCGCCGCCGCGCCGGGAACGAGGGGCGCGGTGAGCGGGACGATCTGTATCCCCATTATTTCGCCTCCAGCCAGTTGTGTCCGGTTTTCGCTTCGGCAAGCAGCGGCACCCGGAGTGATACCACCTGCTCCATTTCCTCGGTCAGCAGCCGTTTGACCTGCTCGGCCTCCCGCTCGGGCGCTTCGACGATCAGCTCATCATGCACCTGCAAAATCAGCCGGGAGGAAAGCCCCTCGGCTCGGAGCCGGTCGTAGACCCGCACCATCGCGAGCTTGATGATATCGGCGGCGGAGCCCTGAATCGGGGTGTTCATCGCGACCCGCTCCCCAAAGGCGTGGGTAATCCGGTTGGAGGCGGCAAGCTCGGGCAGTGGCCGGCGGCGGCCAAACATCGTCTGGACATAGCCGTGCCCGCTGCCAAAGGCGATCGAGTCCTGCATATACTGCCGCACCCCCTGATAGGTGGCGAGGTAGCTTTTAATATATCGGTCGGCCTCGGCTACCGAAACCCCGATGTCCTGCGAGAGGGAGAAGGCGCCGATGCCGTAAACAATGCCGAAGTTGACCGCCTTCGCCGACGAGCGCATCTGCGGGGTGACAAATTCCTCCGGCATATCAAAGACCTGCGCGGCGGTCTTGGTGTGGATATCCTGGTTGTGGGTAAACGCCTCGATCATCGCCGGGTCATCCGCGATGTGGGCGAGGACACGAAGCTCGATCTGCGAGTAGTCGGCGTCGACCAGCAGATGCCCCTCGGGCGCGTAAAAGAAACGGCGAAGCTGGCTGCCGCGCTCGGT
>CAZVAV010000337.1:0-2639 GCA_964625135.1 uncultured Oscillospiraceae bacterium
ATTCACTGTGGTTCACCACCCCTCGCGTCAGGGTCAAAATCAAGATTTTGAGATCGAGCAGGAACGTCCAGTGCTCAATGTAGTCGATGTCGCATTTAATCCGCTCGGTAATTGAGGTGTCGCCCCGCCAGCCGTTGATCTGAGCCAGCCCGGTAATCCCGGGGCGGACGAGGTGCTTGAGCATATAAAGCGGCACCTCCTCCTTAAATTTTTCCACATAAAACGGAATCTCGGGACGCGGCCCGACCAGACTCATATCGCCGCGCAGGACGTTAAGGAGCTGCGGCAGCTCGTCGACGCTGTATTTGCGCATCCATGTGCCGAATCGGGTGCGCCGGTCATCCACCCGTGTGCTCCACGCAGTCTTGTCCGCGCCGCTGTCGTCCATCTTCATTGAGCGAAACTTATACATCATAAAGGGGCGGCGGTTTCGTCCCACCCGCTCCTGTCGGTAAAGCACCGGCCCCGGAGAGGTAAGCTTGACCCCGATGGCGGCGGCAAGCAGCAACGGCGACAGAACAATCAGCAGACCCAGCGATCCGAAAAAGTCGAAGCCGCGCTTCATGACGCTTCCCAAAAAGCTGTCGAGGGGAATTCGCCGCAGGTTGATCAGCGGCATCCCTTCAAAATCCTCCACATAAAGCCGCGCCGGAATATATTTATCGAAAAAGGGCAGCAGGCTTGACATCACGCCCTCCTTCTCGCAGACCTCCAAAAGATGCTGAAGCCGAGGATACTCCTCGTAATCGAGCGAGATCACCACCTCGTCGACCGGATGCTCGGCGAGATACTCCCCGAAATCGGCCAGAGAGCCGAGCCAGGGAACCGCCTCTTCAAATTTTTGCGGGCCGGCGTCATGAAAATAGCCGTCGATGTAACAGCCGAGCGCCTTATTGGAAATGGTGCGGCGGCAGAAGCGCGCCGAATTCTCATTCCAGCCCACCACCAGAAAATGCTTGAGATTGCGCCCCGCCTTGCGCAGCGCGCGCAGCGTCTTGCGCAGCGCGATCCGCAGCGTCAAACAGAACAATGTATTGAGCAGCGCAAAGATCAACAGCACCGAACGGGAGGTATGCACCTCCTTGCCAAGGAAGGAAAGGACGAACAGAAGAAACAGGCCGCAGAGATTGGCCTGAAAAATTTTGCCCACCTCATAAATGATCCGCTTTCTCCGAAAGGACGCATAGAGCCCGACGCTGTGGTAGAGCATCAGGTAAACCGGAACCGCCACCAGCATCATTTGCAGATAGAAAAAAAGCGGAACCCGGTAGCCCTCCCGCTGCCAGACCCCAAAGCGCAGAAAATAAGCGAGCGGCATTGCAAGAAAGCAGAGAGCCGCATCGAGCAGAAGCAGCAATAAATTTAATAATTTTTGATTTTGCCGTATCATTCAAAAAGCCTCCAGAAGGGCGGCCCGGTAAACAGAGGACGTCCTCACGCGGTCAAAGCGGAAAGCTTTTCGCGCGCCGCTAAAAAATTGTAACATAGGGTACTAACAGCAGCCGGTTGGCAAACAGCAGGAACAGATAATAGAGCCAGCCGACGAACACAATAAAGCCCATCGCACTGTAATAAAGGGTCATTTCATCCCGCAGCTGCACCTTGAGCTGGGCATATTTTTGCGAAAGCTGCCGGGCGCCCTTGCCCTTACTTTGAATTTTGAGCTGCTCCAGCTCGTCCAGCTTTGCCTGCTCCGGGCCGGCGGCCTTAAGAATTTCGGGAAGCAGAAGCACCGCAATGGGCAGGAAAATCAGCGCGATGCGCTGAAAGATAAACGATTTCAGGGTGAGGATAAACAGGAAGCAGGAGTAGGCCGCAAAATTCATCAGCGGCAGATTGGCGGGGTTGCGAGCCAGCAGCCGCTTGTGCAGCAGCACCACCACCACAAAAAACAGGATCGGGACGATTGCCGTCTGGATATCCCGTCCGACCGCACGGTAATAGCTTTCGGCGGTATAATGCTTATAAATGAATCGGGTGATAAAGTCAAGGATCGGATCGGTGAACATCAACAGAAAAAGGGTGCCCCCGACATAGGCCGTGATCGACTTCCAGTGAAACGGAATCCACGCGATCAGATAAAGCGGAATCAAAATCCACAGGCTCTTGTGGAAGGTCGACGCCAGCGCCACGATCAGCATATAAGGGATCGGACGTTTTTTTTGCAGCCACGGCACCGCGAAAAGAACGATGCAGATCGCAAGCTGCTGACGCAGCGTACACATGGTATAGCCAAAAAATCCGAAGCTGACAAAGGTGAAGATACAGACCCAGACCGACGAGGAATAAAACCACGCCAGTGCCAGCGTAAGCCCGATGCAAAGGAAGGCCTGCACCGCGAAGAAAAAGGTGGGGCTGTCCGAAATCCGGGTAATCAGGTAGACCAAAAGGCTGTAGCCCGGTTCGCCGCGGTAGATATTTTCCGCGCGAAACAGGAAAGAAAAGTTTTGCGATGCCATCTGCTCGACATAGGGCAGATAGTAAAGCTTGTTGTCAACACCGACCGAAATTCCACGCAGTGAGGAGAGCGCGACCATCATCACGCCAACCACAATAAGAAAAATCAGATCGTTTCGCTTGGATTTCTTCATCTCACAGAGAAAAAAGCCCATCACACAGATGAACAGCAGCAGCACTAC
>CAZVAV010000338.1:0-2635 GCA_964625135.1 uncultured Oscillospiraceae bacterium
AACCCATCAAAGGTTTCGGCGCTCTGCCACTTTTAGAAAAACATATAAAGTGTACACTTGATGTTGCCGTTGTACAGCTTTCTTCTGCGGCTCGCAGCCCTTCCGAAAAGCCGTTCAAATTGCTCATGGGGGCTGATGATATAGTAGCTTCTCCCCTCGTCCGGGACAAACACCTGTCCCATCGTGCGGTAGAGCTCCTCCGCCTCGGCCACGCTGAGCATCCGCTCCCCATAGGGTGGATTGGTGAGCAGTACAAACGGCTCGTCTGGGGGGATAAAGTCTTTGATATCGTCTACCCCACAGGAGAGCTTCTGTTTGATTCCGGCGCGTTCGGCGTTCGCGAGGGTCAGCCCCACCGCCACCTTATCGATATCGGCGCCAATCGCCCGGAAGGAACCGCTGCGGCGCACCAGCTCAAAGCTTTCCCGGCGCTCCTCCTGCCATTCCTCCGCGGAAATCAGACCCCAGTGCTCGGCGGAGAACCGGCGGCGCAGCCCCGGCGCGATCCGAAGCGCCTTGGTCGCCCCCTCAATCAGCAGAGTACCGGAGCCGCAGAACGGATCGAGCAGCAGGGTGTTTTCCCGCACCCGGGCAAGGTCGGCAATTCCGGCGGCCAGTGTTTCCTTGATCGGCGCGGCATTGGCCGTTGGACGGTAGCCCCGCTTATGCAGGCCGGTGCCCGAGGTATCCAGCATGACCGTTACCACGTCGCGCAGGATGGAAAACTGAACCTGATGGATCGGGCCGCTCTCCTCAAGCCAGCTCTGACCGTAATGCTCTCCTAAACGCTTCGCAATCGCTTTTTTAATGATCGACTGGCAGTCGGGCACGCTCATGAGCTTGGAATTGAGCGACCATCCCTTTACCGGAAAGGCATCCTTGCTTCCGATATAGTGCTCCCACGGGAGCGCGTAGACCCCCTCAAACAGATCCGAAAAGCTCTCGGCGCGGAATCCACCTACGACAATGAGGACCCGTTCGGCCGTGCGCAGCAGAACATTGGCGCGCGCGACCATTCTGGGACTGCCCTTAAAGCAGACCCTTCCGTCGGTCACCTCTACGTCCTGCCCACCCATCCGTTTCACTTCACCGGACAAAACGCTTTCCAATCCAAAGAGACAAGGGCACGCGATGGTCAAAAAAGCCATTTTCCCTTCCTTTCAAACGGCGGCAGTGCCCGAAAACTGGGCACTGCCGCATCGTAATCCTGTGCCAAAACGCGAGAAATCAACGAATCGGCTCAATTAAGCCGTAGCTGTTGCCGTGGCGGCTATATACGATATTGAGTTCGCCGGTATCGGCGTTCTCAAAAAGAAAGAATTCATGTCCAAGCATATTCATCTGCAAGATCGCCTCATCGGTCGACATGGCATGCACCGGGAACTTCTTATGCTTGACCAAATTATAGGCAGCCTCCGGTTCGGCGGCCTCCTCCTCCGGGGCAAGGTCGTCAAACGCGCGCTCCCTGACCTTGGACTCCAGCTTGGATTTGTTCTTGACAATCTGCTTAAAGAGAATATCACAAACCGTATCGAGCGAATCCGCACGATCTCCGGTCGTTTTCTCCGCGCGGAAGAGCATCCCCTGATAGGTAATGGTGACCTCCACCGTCTCACGCTCACGTTCGTTGGTTACCGTTACAACAGCGTTGGCTTGGTCGTCGAAAAAGCGGTCAAATTTTTTGAGCTTTTTCTCGACCTTCTCGCGAAAGGAATCCTTCACCGTGGTTTTGCGTGCTGTAATCGAAATGTTCATAGAGGTACCCCTTTCCTTTGATCCGTCCGGCGGATCATTCGATGAGTATTTGCTGTTTACAGTATACCACAAAAAAGAAAATATGACAAATAGAACTTATGATCTTACCATTTTTCCGTTGAGAAATACCGAAACCGGACGTTCCAGCCCGGAAATCGGATCGCTCGGGTAAAGAACAAGGTCGGCATCCTTGCCCGGCTCAAGCGAACCGATCCGATCCTCCAGCCCGATGATCTCGGCAGGGGTCAGCGTGATCGAACGCAGGGCATCCGAGCGGCTCATTCCCTCCCGGTGGGAAATCGCAGCCGAAAGCATCAAAAATTCCTGCGGAAGCTCAGGATGATCGGTGCAGAGCGCAACCTTCACTCCCGCGCGGCAAAGAAGTGCCGGTGTGGCGCGGGACATGGAAACCAGCTCGGGCTTGCCGCGGCTGCCGATGACCGGCCCGCATACCACCGGGATACCAAGCTGCGAAAAGCGGTCGGCGATCCGATGCGCCTCTGTTGCGTGGATGATCACCCCGCGCAGCGAAAATTCGCGAATCAGCCGGGCGGCGGTAAAGATATCATCGGCACGGTGGGCGTGAATATGCACCGCCATCTCCCCCCGGAGCACCGGCAGCAGCGCCTCGGATTTTGGATCATATTCAGGCGGATCGAGCTCATCCTCGGTATCCTGCTCAAAGCGTTCCAAATCCTCAAGATAACGCTTTGCCCGGTAAAGCTCTTCCCGGATCAGCGCGGCGGTTGCCATGCGGGTGGTGGGAGCCTGGGAGCGGGGTGCGTAGGTGCTTTTGGGGTTCTCCCCCAGTGCAAGCTTCATCGCGAGCGAGGGTCTTAGAAGCATGTCGTCGATGCAGCAGCCGTCGGTTTTCAGCGCC